>JBARAE010000847.1:0-2742 GCA_049791715.1 Micromonospora sp. | reverse complement strand
GGGCGTGCCACACCGGACCGTCCTGGCCGACCTGGCTGCCCCGCTGCCCGCCGGCCGGTACGACGCGGTGGTCTCCGCCCTCGCCATCCACCACCTGGACGACGCCGGCAAGCGGGCGCTCTACCGGCGGGCGACGGAGGCGCTGGTGCCCGGCGGGATGTTCGTCAACGCCGAGCAGGTCGCCGGCCCCACCCCGGCCCTCGACCGGCGCTACGACGAGGTCTGGACGGCCCGGATCACCGAGCTGGGGTCGGACGCCGACGAGATCGCCGCGGCCCGGGACCGGATGCGGCACGACCGCCCCGCGACCGTCACCGACCAGTGCCGCTGGCTCGACGAGGCCGGGCTGGCCGACGTCGACTGCTTCTTCAAGGAGTGGCGATTTGCCGTGTTCGGTGGCCGGCGCGAGCGGGGATGACTGACGGTCATACCACTGGGTAGTCTCACCGGCATGACCGCCAAGGTGACACTGTCGTTCTCCGACGACACGATCGAGGAGGCGCGCCGGTTCGCCAAGCGGGAAGGGCTCTCCCTCTCCGCCTGGATGAACCAGGCCGCCCGGGAGAAGGCGCTGCGCGAGGTCTTCACCGCGCACGCCGCCGCCGTGGGCCGCGCCGGCCTGGATCTGGAGGCCGCCGCGCTCGCCGACGCCGAGGAGGCCGCCCAGGTCGACGACCTGCTCTTCGGCGGACGCCCGCGTGCTGCGTAGGGGAGAAATCTGGCGCATCGAGGGCGCCCGGGAACGGCTCGGGCTGGTGATCAGCTCGGACGTCTACAACTCCACCGACGTGCCGATCGTGATCGTGGCCGAGGTGGTCGAGGAGTCGCTGCTGCGGGACTCGCCCCTCGCGGTGCGGATGGGCGCGTACGTGGTGATGCCCGACCGGCTCTCCGCGCCGATGAAGAAGTGGTTCACCGACTGCGTGGACGTGGCGGACACCGAGACCATGCAGCGCGTGGGCCGGGCGCTGCGCATCCTCCAGGAGCTCTGACCGGTCCGACGCGCTTCTCACCAGCGGTCGGACCGGCTGGTGCGGCGGTCGTTGCGCGGGCGACTTCCACGACGAACCTCGCGGTAATCCCCACTGCCTACCTTTCTGCCGGGATCGCCCGTCGCCGGTTGCGCCGGCGTATCGGGGCGAGCCATGGACTCGTCGCCCGGCCGGGAGGAGAACCGCTGATGACCAGCACGATTGCCGAAACCGCGGGAAGCGGTGAGATCGACCTGCGACGCCGGCCGGGCCGGTGGATCGGGCACTGGGAGCCGGAGGAGCCGGGCTTCTGGCGGACGGTGGGCAGTCGGATCGCCCGCCGAAACCTGATCTTCTCCATCCTCGCCGAGCACATCGGCTTCTCGGTCTGGCTGCTCTGGAGCATCGTCGTCGTCCGGCTCGGCGACGTCGGCTGGCAGTTGACCACGAGCGAGCGGCTGTGGCTGACCGCGGTGCCCAGCGGAGTCGGCGCGCTGCTGCGGCTGCCCTACACCTTCGCGGTGCCGATCTTCGGGGGGCGGAACTGGACGATCGTTTCCGCACTGCTGCTGATCCTGCCCTGCGCCGGCCTGGCCTGGGCGGTCGAGCATCCGGAGATCGGCTACCTGCCGTTGGTGCTGATCGCCGCCACCGCCGGATTCGGTGGTGGGAACTTCGCCTCCAGCATGGCGAACATCTCGTTCTTCTATCCGGAGCGGGAGAAGGGCTGGGCGCTGGGCCTGAACGCGGCCGGGGGCAACATCGGCGTGGCGGTGGTGCAGTTCTTGGTGCCCCAGGTGATCGTGCTGGGCGGTGGTCTCGCCCTCGCCCGGGCCGGCCTCATGTACATTCCGCTGGCGGTCATCGCGGCGGCCTGCGCCTTCTTGTTCATGGACAACCTGGCCGAGGCAAAGGCCGACGTCGGGCCGGTCTGGTCATCGCTGCGACACGGGGACACCTGGGTCATGTCGCTGCTGTACATCGGCACGTTCGGGTCGTTCATCGGCTACTCGGCGGCGTTCCCCACCCTGCTCACCTCCGTTTTCGGCCGCCCTGACATCGCGCTGGGCTGGGCGTTCCTCGGTGCGGGCATCGGTTCGGTGTTCCGCCCGCTCGGTGGGCGGCTGGCCGACTCCGTGGGCGGGGCCAGGGTGACGGTGGGCAGCTTCCTGGTGATGGCCATCGGGGCGTACGCCGCGCTCTGGTCCGTCGAGCACCGGAGCCTGGCGGTCTTCTTCACCGCCTTCATGCTCCTGTTCGTGGCCACCGGGGTCGGCAACGGCTCGACCTACCGGATGATCTCGAAGATCTTTCGGGTGAAGGGTGAGGACCTCGGCGGGTCGCCCGAGACGATGCTGGCGATGCGGCGGCAGGCCGCCGGCGCACTCGGGGTCATCTCCTCGGTCGGCGCCTTCGGGGGTTTCCTGGTCCCCATCTGCTACGCCTGGGCGAAGTCGACCTACGGCGGCATCCAGCCCGCGCTCCGGTTCTACGTCGGCGTCTTCCTGGTGCTGCTGATCGTCACGTGGGTCGCCTACGTCCGCCCCGGATCGCGGATGGCCAGGGCCGGGGTGTGACGCGTGCCATGATCGAACCGGGGGGCCACGCTGCGTGGCCCCCCGTTTTGACCTGCCGACGGGCGGCCGGGTATCGTTGCCTGCTGTTGTACGACATCCAGAGGCGTGCCGCATCAGGTACGCTTGGTCGTTCGTGCGCGCCTGGTCACCTCGGCGCGCGACCCCAGACCGACGACGAGACAAGGTAGACCTGT
>JBARAE010000846.1:0-3235 GCA_049791715.1 Micromonospora sp. | reverse complement strand
GGCTCGTCCTGCACCCAGCGGATCGCCTTGAGGTTCGGGTACTTCGCGACCTCGGCCCGGATCTCCTCGAGCGGGTTGGGGTAGAGCCGCTCGATGCGGCTGATCGCGAACGACGCGCCGTTCTCCCGCTTGCCGCGCTCGACCATGAGGTCCCAGGTCACGCGACCCGAGCACATGATCAGCGTCTCGACCTGCGAGGCGTCCGCGTCGGCGTCGCCGATGAAGGGGCGGAACGTCGTGTCGCCGACGAAGTCGGCCGGCTGCGAGGCCGCCTCCTTGCGCTTGAGCATCGACTTCGGGGTGAAGACGATGAGCGGGCGGTGCTCCTCGCCGAGCGAGTGCCGGCGCAGCAGGTGGAAGTACGACGCCGGGGTGGACGGCTGGGCGACCACCATCGCGTCCTCGGCGCACATCGTCAGGAAGCGCTCGATGCGGGCCGAGCTGTGGTCGGGGCCCTGGCCCTCGTAGCCGTGGGGGAGCAGCAGCACGACACCCGACTGCTGGCGCCACTTGGTCTCGCCGGCGGAGATGAACTCGTCGATGACGGTCTGCGCGCCATTGACGAAGTCGCCGAACTGCGCCTCCCAGAGCACGAGCGCCTCGGGGCGGGCCACGGAGTAGCCGTACTCGAACCCGAGGGCGGCGTACTCGGAGAGCAGCGAGTCGTAGACGTGGAACTTGGCCTGGTCCTCGGTGAGGTGGGTCAGCGGGGTCCACTCGTCGGCGTTGACCCGGTCGATGATGGTCGCGAAGCGGGACACGAAGGTGCCGCGACGCGAGTCCTGGCCGGCCAGCCGCACCGGGCGGCCGTCCATGAGCAGCGAGCCGAAGGCGAGGATCTCGCCGGTGCCCCAGTCGATCGGGCCATCGGTGATCGCGGCCGCGCGACGCTGCAGTTGCGGCATCACCTTCGGGTGGACGGTGAAGTTCTCCGGCGGCGTGACGTAGCTGTCCGCGATCCGCTTGAGGACCTCGGGGCCCACGGCGGTCGAGAAGTCGCCGGCGGGCTTGTCCGGGTAGTCGGGGACGGTGGTCCACTCGGTGGGCGCCTCGGAGCTGGCCTCGCGCACCTCGGTGAAGACCCGCTCCAGCTGCTGCTGGTAGTCCTTGAGGACCTGCTCGGCCTCCTCGATCGTGATGTCGCCACGGCCGATGAGGGACTCGGTGTAGAGCTTGCGCACGGAGCGCTTCTGCTCGATCAGGTCGTACATCAGCGGCTGGGTGTACGACGGGTCGTCACCCTCGTTGTGGCCGCGCCGGCGGTAGCAGACCAGGTCGATGACGACGTCCTTGTTGAACGCCTGGCGGTATTCGAACGCGAGCCGGGCCACCCGGACGACCGCCTCGGGGTCATCCCCGTTGACGTGGAAGATCGGCGCCTGGATCATCCGGGCCACGTCGGTGCTGTAGAGGCTGGACCGGCTGTACTCCGGGGCGGTGGTGAAGCCGACCTGGTTGTTGACCACCACGTGCACGGTGCCGCCGGTGCGGTACCCACGCAGCTGGGAGAGGTTGAGCGTCTCGGCGACCACGCCCTGACCGGCGAAGGCGGCGTCGCCGTGCACCGCCAGCGGCAGCACCGTGTAGCCCTCCAGCTTGAGGTCGATCCGGTCCTGCTTGGCCCGGACGATGCCCTCCAGCACCGGGTCCACGGCCTCCAGGTGCGACGGGTTCGCCACCAGCGACACCTTGACCGCGTGCTCGCCGTCCGGGGTGGTGAACTTGCCGTTCTGGCCGAGGTGGTACTTCACGTCGCCCGAGCCCTGGGTCGAGCGCGGGTCCAGGTGCCCCTCGAACTCGGAGAAGATCTTCTCGTACGGCTTGCCGACGATGTTGGCCAGCACGTTCAGCCGACCGCGGTGGGCCATGCCGATGACGACCTCGTCCAGGCCGCCCTCGGCGGAGGCCTCCAGCACCTCGCCGAGCAGCGGGATCAGCGACTCGCCGCCCTCCAGCGAGAAGCGCTTCTGCCCGACGTACTTGGTCTGCAGGAAGGTCTCGAACGCCTCGGCGGCGTTGAGCCGGTTGAGCACGTGCTTCTGCTCGTCGGCGGCGGGCTTGGTGTACTTGCGCTCGACCCGCTCCTGGATCCAGCGCCGCTCCTCCGGGTCCTGAATGTGCATGTACTCGATGCCGATCCGGCGGCAGTACGAGTCGCGCAGCACCCCGAGGATCTCGCGCAGCTTCATCCGCTGCCTGCCGGCGAAGCCGTTCACCGGGAAGGTCCGGTCCAGGTCCCACAGGGTGAGCCCGTGCTGGAGGACGTCCAGGTCCGGGTGCTTGCGGATCTTGAACTCGAGCGGGTCGGTGTCGGCCATCAGGTGGCCGCGCACCCGGTACGCGTGGATCAGCTCGTGCACCCGCGCGGTCTTGTTGATCTGGCCTTCGGAGTCGACCGCGACGTCGCGCACCCAGCGCACCGGCTCGTACGGGATGCGCAGCGAGGTGAAGATCTGGTCGTAGAAGCCGCGCTCGCCGAGCAGCAGCTCGTGCATGACCTTGAGGAACTCCCCGGACTGCGCGCCCTGGATGATCCGGTGGTCGTACGTGCTGGTCAGCGTGATGACCTTGCTGACCGCCAGCTCGGCCAGGGTGGCCTCGCTCATGCCCTGGTACGGCGCCGGGTACTCCATCGCGCCGACGCCGATGATGGCGCTCTGCCCCTGCATCAGGCGCGGGATCGAGTGCACCGTGCCGATGCCGCCCGGGTTGGTCAGCGAGATGGTGGTGCCGGCGTAGTCGTCCATGGTCAGCTCGTTGCGGCGGGCGCGGCGGACCACGTCCTCGTACGCCTGCCAGAACTGCCGGAAGTCCATCTGCTCGCAGGCCTTGATGGACGGCACCACCAGGTTGCGGGAGCCGTCCGGCTTGGTCAGGTCGATCGCGATGCCGAGGTTGACGTGCTCCGGGCGGACCATCGCCGGCTTGCCGTCGACCTCGGCGTAGGAGTTGTTCATCTCCGGGTGCTCGACCAGCGCCCGGACCATCGCGTACCCGATGAGGTGGGTGAAGCTGACCTTGCCGCCCCGGCCGCGGGCGAGGTGGTTGTTGATGACGATGCGGTTGTCGACCAGCAGCTTCGCCGGGACCGAGCGGACGCTCGTCGCGGTGGGGACGGCCAGCGAGGCGTCCATGTTCTGCACGATCTTGGCGGCCACGCCACGCAGCGGGGTGGTGCCCGCGGAGGTCGCGGTCGGCGCCTTGGCGGCCGGCTTGACCGGGGCGGCCTTCGCGG
>JBARAE010000845.1:0-3362 GCA_049791715.1 Micromonospora sp. | reverse complement strand
GTGCGCCGCGACGTGGAGCGGCTGCGCGCGCTCGGCTACCCCGTGCACGCGACGGCGGGCGTCGGCGGCGGCTACCAGCTCGGCGCGGGCACCCGGTTGCCGCCGCTGCTCCTCGACGACGAGGAGGCGATCGCGACGGCGGTGTCCCTGCGGCTGGCGTCGGGGGGCACGGTCACCGGGGCGGGCGAGGCGGCACTGCGGACGCTCGCGAAGCTCGACCAGGTGATGCCGCCCCGGCTGCGCGCCGAGGTGCGCGCGGTGCACGGCGCCACCGAGACCCTTGTCGACCCCGGGGTCGCGATCGACGCGGAGCTGCTGGTGACGCTCGCGCGGGCCTGTCGCGACGCCGTGCGGGTGCGCTTCCGGTACGCCGGCCGCGACGGCGGGGAACGCGAGCGCACGGTCGAGCCGGTGCGGATGGTCGCGACGAGCCGCCGCTGGTACCTGATGGCCCGGGACGTCGACCGCGACGACTGGCGCACCTTCCGGCTGGACCGGATGCGCGAGGTGGTGACGACGACCTGGCGCTTCCGGGCGAGGGAGCATCCCGACCCGGTCGCCCACGTGCAACGGTCCGTGACCGAGGCGCCGTACCGGTATCTCGCCCGGGTGCGGCTGCGGGCCCGGCCCGACCAGGTGCGCGAGCTGGTGCCGCCGCAGGTGGGGCGCGTCGAGGACGATCGCGAGGGGTACTGCGTGCTCGTCGTCGGCGGGGAGAACCTGGACTGGCTCGCCCTGCACGTGGCCCGGCTGGGCTTCGAGGCGGAGGTGCTGGAGCCTCCGGAGCTGCGGGAGGTCGCCGCCCTGCTCGCCCGCCGCCTCGGGGCGATGGCCGGTACCGACTGAGGGACCCGTCGGTCCTCGCCCGACACCGTGCCCGGCAGGTCGCGCATCCGCGCTCACTGACTGTGATGTTCATCGGCCGGCCTCGTCGCCGTGAGCGATATACCGCTCAGGCACAAATAGGACGGAGAGGCATATCCGCTCGCCGCGATACATCATCCGAGAGCGAGGGCCGGGGCGCGGCCGGCATCCGGAGCGGTAAGGACGACGCGGAGGAACAGGGGCGGGGGCCGCAGGGGCGGCGGGCTACGCCGGCTACCCGGCGCGGCGGGCCAGGACGTAGAGCCGCCGCGTCTCCACCTCGTGCGGATAACTGACCCGCTCCAGCTTCGCCTCCACCGTGAACCCGGCGTCGGTCAGCGCATTGAGCAGCGTCTCCGCCGCGAAGAAGTGGAAGTCCACATCGACCTGGTGGCCCCACCACTCGTCCAGGTGCCGAACCTCGGTGCCGAGGTGGACCGCGACCAGCAGCGGCGCGCCCGGACGCAGCACCCGCCGCATCTCGGCGAAGGCCGGGCCGAGTTCGACGGGGCGGAGATGGATGACCGAGTAGAGCGCCACGGCCGCAGCGAACTCCCCGTCGGCGGCGGGCAGGCTGAGCAGGTCGCCCTCGCGGAACTCCGCCTCGGGATGCTCCCGCCGGGCAACCGCCACCATCTCCGGGGACAGGTCGACCCCCACCGCACGCACCCCGCGCTCGGCCAGCCAGGCCGTGACGTGCCCCGGTCCGCAGCCCAGATCGGCCACCGCCGCGCCCGGCCCGGCCTGCTCGGCCAGCGCCGCCAGCAGGGCCCGGTCCAGCGGCTTCCCCGCCAGCTCGGCGGAGAGCCGGTCCCGGTACTCCCTGGCCACCGTGTCGTAGCTGCGCCGTACCCGCTCGTGCCCGCCGGTCATCCGGCCAGCATGGCACGGCACTGTCCCTGATGGACGCTCAGGACCAGTCCTCGGCCGGGTCGGCGTCGCTCTTCGCCGGTGTCGACGCCGGGTCGACGACAGCGGCGGCCGGCGGCCCACCGTGGGTCCACGGCGTCTCCTCCGCCGCCGGGAAGTTTCCGGCGGGCATGAAGGCGTCGGACAGGGTCGTCCAGCAGAGCCGCTCCCCCACCTCCGGTACGGTGCCCGGCGGCGGGGTCAGCCCACGGCCCATCCCGCCCGACAACTCCAGCACCACCTCGGTCTTGCCGTCCGCCGCCGGTGTCACGAAGACCACCCTGGCCTTCTGCGTCGGACGGGTCGGCGAGTACAGCGTCGCCCGGGCCGGCACCAGCACCGGCTCGGTGGCGACCACCTGGATCCGCGGCCGGAGCACCGGCCGCTTCCCGCTGTCGTCCACCCGCTTCGGGTCCGCCAGGGTCACCTCCCCGACGAACGCCTCCCCGGTCAGCCGATGCTCGGCCATGACGAGCGGGTCGTCGTAGGCGCGCTGCACCGCGTACGAGGCGAGGGCCCGTTCCAGCCGGTGCAGCCGGACGGCGGCAGCCACCGCCCCGTCCCGCCGCGGCTGCGGCCCGCCGCCGGCGTCGACGTGCTCGGTGTAACCGGTGAACGCGTCCTTGTCGCCGTCCCACCGGCCGGCCACCCGGGCCCCCGCCGGCAGGGCGCGCAGCAACCCCCCGCCGCGCCACATCAGCTCCCAGGTGGGCGCGAGCTGGTCCCGCAGCAGCCGCTCCAACTCCCCGTACGCGCCGGCGCGGGCGACCGGGTCGTCACCGGCCTCCGCGTACGCGGCGATGGCCGGGGCGAGCACCCGGTTGTCGAAGTCCGGGTCGGTGGCGGGCCCAGCCGGCGGGCAGACCGAGGGATCCTCGGCCCGGGCGGCCGCCTCGGCGCCGGTCAGCCCCGGCGGCGGGGCGATCCAGCCCAGCAGCGCCGGCAGGTGCAGATCCTCCACGGCGCTCTGCCCGGTCGCCCAGTGCAGCGCCAGCGCGTCGGTCATCGCCACCAGCGCCGCCGAGCCGGGATGTTCCGCCCGCTCGGCGAAGAAGGTCAGCCAGCGCCCGAGCAGCGGTACCGACGGGTGCACCGGATGCTCACCGTCGGCGCGGCGGAAGCGGGTGGATCGGCCGAGCAGCCGCAGGAAGGTGATGCCCGCCGGGTTGGGCACCAGCAGCTGCGGCGCGTCGACGTACCGGTAGCGGACGTCCTTGCCCCGGTCGATCGGCACCGCTTCGGCGACGCCCCGGTGCGCGTCCAGGTACGGCAGCACGATCGAGGCCAGGTCGGCGGCGAACGCGAAGCGCTGGTCCCGGTTGCGCGGCTGCGGCACGATCAGCAGCCGCGCCTCGTCCGGCGCCGTACCGACCAGGGCGGCCAGCGGGGCGTTCGCCTCGCCGGCCATGGCGAGCGGCACCAGCACCAGCGGGCGTTCCGACAGGTGCAGGTGGCGCACGGTGGCCACCGGCTGGGCCACCCCGGCCGCGACCGCCTGGGCCTTGGCGAGGGCGCGGAGCGTACTCATGCGGGGTTTCCGGTCAGGGCGTCGGCCCGCAGGCGGGCGGCGGCGCGCAGCAGCGCGGCGG
>JBARAE010000844.1:0-1568 GCA_049791715.1 Micromonospora sp. | reverse complement strand
GTTGCTCGACGCGCTGCCCCGGCTGGCGCTCGCGCTCACCCCGGTGGTCCGGGCCGCGGGCCGGGCCGGCCAGCGTCGACAGGTTCGCCGGGCCGGGCCGGACCCGAAGCGACCTCGCTTGTAACGTTGCCGGCGTGACTCATCTGGACCGGTGCGACGAGGCCAGCCGGGCGTGGGTGACCGAGGCGATCGCGACCGTCGAAGCGGACGCCAACCGGTCCGCCGACACCCACCTGCTGCCCTTCCCGCTGCCGCGGGAGTGGGGGATCGACCTCTACCTCAAGGACGAGTCGGTGCATCCCACCGGCTCGCTCAAGCACCGGCTGGCCCGCTCGCTCTTCCTCTACGGGCTCTGCAACGGCTGGATCGGCCCGGGGACCACCATCGTCGAGGCGTCCTCCGGCTCCACGGCCGTCTCCGAGGCGTACTTCGCCCGGATGCTGGGGCTGCCGTTCATCGCGGTGATGCCCGCCTCCACCTCGCCGGAGAAGATCGCCCAGATCGAGTTCCAGGGCGGGCGCTGCCACCTGGTGGAGGACCCGGCCAAGGTGGTGGTCGAGGCGCGCTGGCTCGCCGAGGACTCCGGCGGCCACTTCATGGACCAGTTCACCTACGCGGAGCGGGCGACCGACTGGCGGGGCAACAACAACATCGCCGAGTCCATCTACTCCCAGCTCGCGCTGGAGCGGCACCCGATACCGGCCTGGATCGTGGTCGGCGCCGGCACCGGCGGCACCAGCGCCACCATCGGCCGGTACGCCCGCTACCGGCGGCTGACCACCAAGCTGTGCGTGGTCGACCCGGAGAACTCCGCGTTCTACCCGGCCTGGCAGGCCGCCGACTGGTCGGTCCGCACCGGCCGCGGCTCCCGGATCGAGGGGATCGGCCGGCCCTGCGTCGAGGCGTCGTTCCTGCCCTCGGTGGTGGACCGGATGGTCCAGGTGCCGGACGCGGCATCGCTCGCCGCCATGCGAGCCGGCTCCCGGGTGCTCGGCCGCCGGGTGGGCGGCTCGACCGGCACCAACCTGTGGGGCGCGTTCGGGCTCATCGCCGAGATGCTGGCCGCCGGGCGGACCGGCTCGGTGGTCACCCTGATCTGCGACGCGGGCGACCGCTACGCCGACACGTACTACGCCGACGGGTGGGTGACCGGTCAGGGCCTCGACCTCGCCCCGTACCTGGCCACCCTCGACCGCTTCCTGGTCACCGGGGCCTGGCCGGCCTGACCGGCGTCAGCGGGAGTCGACCCGTTCCGCCAACCCCGGGTAGCGCACCACGAAGCCGTCGGGATCGACGTCCAGCTCCGCGGTGAAGGTGTCGCTGGAGAAGCGGACCCGCCCGGGCCCGAGCGAGGTGTACTCCTGTTCGGTGGCGACCACCACCAGGCTCGGCACCAGGACCCACGCCACCGTGACCCGGCGGGCGGTGTCCGCGGGCGCCCGGGCCACGCCGAGGCGACGTACCGGCAGGGCGTTGAAGAACGGGGAGCCGCCCAGGTCGACGTCGCGCGCCTCGGCCAGCCGGTCGGGGTCGTCCGTGCCCGGCAGCCCGGCCGGCGGGTGCCCGGC
>JBARAE010000843.1:0-9633 GCA_049791715.1 Micromonospora sp. | reverse complement strand
GTGGTGGCCGGCCACCTGGCCACCTTCGTGGTGGCGGCGCGCACGGCGGGCGCCGACGTGCCGCTGTCCCGGCTGGTGCCGCTGACCCTGCTGGCCCTGTTGGCGATGGGACTGCCGGCCAACGTGGCCGGTTTCGGCCCGCGCGAGGGCGTGGCCGCCTGGGCTTTCGCCGCCGCCGGACTGACC
This sequence comes from Micromonospora sp., assembly GCA_049791715.1. Taxonomy (GTDB): domain Bacteria; phylum Actinomycetota; class Actinomycetes; order Mycobacteriales; family Micromonosporaceae; genus Micromonospora. Next base: position 9,447 of record JBARAE010000843.1, on the reverse strand, counting down.
GCCGCGCAGGGCGTCGCCGCCGCCACGGTGTACGGCGCACTGGTCCTCGTCGCCAGCCTGCCCGGGGCGGCCGTGCTGCTCCGGTGGCGCTACCGCCCACCAACGGGCGGCAGGAACGGCTGATCGCGCTTACGGTGGATCGAGGTCTGCCCTGCCGGTGCGTCCGGCAGCCCCGGACAGAGGAGAGCTATGGACGTGGATGAAGCGCTGCCGATGGCGACGGTTCGGAACGAGGTCACGGTCCCGCTGCGGTTCCCCGACGGATACGTCACCACCGCCCGGGTCTTCTCGTTCCACGGCATGGTGGACGGCCGGGAGCACCTGGCGTTCGGCCTCGGTGACTGGGCCGCCGCCGTGGAGCGGCAGGCGATCGGCGCCCCGCCGCTGGTCCGCCCGCACAGCGAGTGCCTGACCGGGGACGTCTTCGGCAGCCAGCGCTGCGACTGCGGGCCGCAACTGCGGGAGTCCGTCGAGCGGATCACGGAAGCCGGCGGGTTCCTGCTCTACCTGCGGCAGGAGGGCCGGGGCATCGGCCTGTACGCGAAGATCGACGCGTACGCCCTGCAGGACGCGGGCCTGGACACCTACGAGGCCAACCTGGCGCTCGGCCGGGGTGCCGACGAGCGGGACTACACGGTGGCGGCGCAGATGCTCGCCGCCCTCGGGGTGTCCCGGATCGCCCTGCTGAGCAACAACCCGGACAAGGTCGCTCAGCTCGACCGGCTGGGCGTCACGGTGGCCGACCAGGTCGCCACGGCCGTGCACCTGTCCCCGGCCAACGCCGGCTACCTGGCGGCGAAGGTGAGCCGTGCCGACCACGCCCTCGACCTCCCTCTCGTCCGTGACTGAGCGCCCGTACGTCCTGCTCAGCTGCGCGATGTCGATCGACGGCTACATCGACGACGCCACGGCGGAGCGGCTGCTGCTCTCCAACCCGGAGGACCTCGACCGGGTGGACGCCGTACGGGCCGGCTGCGACGCCATCCTCGTCGGCGCCGGCACCGTACGCCGGGACGACCCGCGGCTGCTGGTGCGCTCGGAGCGGCTCCGGGCCGATCGGGTGGCGCGGGGCCTGCCGCCGTCACCCGTCAAGGTCACCGTCACCGGCAGTGGTGACCTCGACCCGACGGCCCGCTTCTTCACGATGGGGGAGGGCGCGAAGCTGGTCTACTGCCCGACGACCGCCGCCGAGAAGACCCGGGAACACCTGGGCGGTGTGGCGACCGTGGTGGACGTCGGTGAGCCGCTCGACCCGGGGGCCGTGCTGGCCGACCTCGCCGACCGGGGCGTACGCCGGCTGATGGTGGAGGGCGGCGGCACCGTGCACTGCCAGTTCCTCACCGCCGGTCTCGCCGACGAGCTGCACCTGGTGGTCGCCCCGTTCTTCGTCGGCGACTGCCGGGCGCCGCGCTTCGTCGGGGACGGCCGGTTTCCCTGGCACGCGGGCCGCCGGGGGCGGGTGCTGGAGGTTCGGCAGATCAGCGACGTGGTGCTGACCCGGTACGCCCTCTCCGACCGCTGCCCGTCGCCCTGACACCTGCTGTGGAGGAGCCGCTGGCCGTTCCCAGGCGTACGTCGAACCTCTGCGACTCGCCCGGGCGGACGGGCCAGGATCACGCCACCGGCAGGCCGAGCGCCTCGTCGACCCGGTTCAGCACGGCGACGTCGTCCTTGCCCACGCCGCGCAGCAGGTCGATGGCGGTGGCCCGGATCTGACCGATGATCATGATGACGGGCAGGGGCGGGTCCGATTCGAGCAGCTCGGCGCCGATGCGTACCGCTGCCAGGGCGGCGTCGTCCGCGTGGCCGACGTGCCCGCCGGCGTCTCGGCCGCTCAGGTCGGTGGCGACGGCCGCACCCGCGGCGCGTACCGCGTCGGCGAGCGCGCTGATCGCGGCACTCAGCTGCGGCGGTGCGGCGATGTGCAGCCGGGTCAGCGTGCTGGCGTTGCGGGCCAGTACCCGGATGTTCCGTACGGCGTAGTCGAGCTGCCGGGTGGTGGCCTCGACCTCCTCGATCTGGCCGAGGTGCCGGCGGCGGCGGACCCGCAGCCGAAGGGTCTCGCCGCAGGCCTGAACGGCCGCCCGTAACCGCTCCACGCAGCCGTCCACCTGGCGGGCCCGGTCCAGCGCGGCCTGGGCGGCCGCCGGGTCGCACCGGTCGAGCGCGTCGTTCACCCGGTCGAGCAGGTCGGCGAGGTCGGTGAAGGTCTGCCGTGCCTCGGCGACCAGCGGGGCGAGCGGGTCGCGGGCCGCCACGAGCTGGCTCGCGGCGAGCGCGACCGCCCCGCCGATCAGCGCGTCGACGAACGGAACGGCAGCAGGTCGCCCTTCGGCGCGGCCACCACCACCAGGTAGAGCGCGGAGACCGCGGTCTGCACGACGAGCGTGCTGCTCGCCCCGGCCGCCACCGTGGCGCCCAGGGTGACCAGCAGGACGACGAGCATGGTCATGGTGCCCGGGCCGAGGGCCTGGACCACCAGCTCGGCGATGAGCACGCCGGCAGCCACCCCGAGGACCAGCTCGACGGTCTGCCGGACCCGCTGCCCCCGCGACTCCCCGAGCACGATCAGTGCGGCGCTCGGCGCGAAGAACGGATCGGGGTGACCGATCAGCCGGGCGGCGATGAGCCAGGCGACGGTCGCGGCGAGGCCGGCCTCGACGACGGGAATCCATGCCTCGCGCAGCCGCTCCACGGCGGCCCTCCACCAACCCCGCACTGTCCGCACCCTCCCCGTGGCGGACCGGTGCCGCACCGGACCGTCGCTTCCGGCCGAACCGCCTTCTACCCGGGAAGTTGATCGTCGTAACGGGACAGTTCGCGGCGGCGCGGGTCAGAGCACCTGAGAGAGGAAGCGACGCAGCCGCGGGTGCTCCGGCGCCTCGAAGATGGCGGCGGGTTCCCCGGCCTCCAGCACCACGCCCCGATCCATGAAGGCCACGGTGTGGGCGACCTCGCGGGCGAAGCCCATCTCGTGGGTCACCACCACCATCGTCATGCCGGCGGCGGAGAGGTCCGCCATCACGCCGAGCACGCCCTTGACCAGCTCCGGGTCCAGCGCCGAGGTGGCCTCGTCGAAGAGCATCACCTGTGGCTGCAGGGCCAGGGCGCGGGCGATCGCCACCCGCTGCTGCTGGCCCCCGGAGAGGTGTCCGGGCCGGGCGTCCGCCTTCTCGGCCAGCCCGACGAGTTCCAGTTGGGTGCGCGCGACCTGCGCCGCCTCGTCCTCACCGAGCTTCCGGATCCGGCGCAGCGCCAGGGTGATGTTGCGCAACACACTCATGTGCGGGAAGAGGTTGAACTGCTGGAACACCATGCCGACCCGCTGGCGCAGGTGGTCCGGGTCGTCGTGCAGCACGCTGCGGCCGTCCAGCAGCACGTCGCCGCGGTCCGGCTCGATCAGCCGGTTGACGGTGCGCAGCAGGGTGGACTTCCCGGAGCCGGACGGGCCGATCACGCAGGCCGTGCCGCCCCGGGCCACGTCCAGGTCCACGCCGCGCAGCACCCGGTTGGCGCCGAAGGCGAGGTGTACGTCGCGGACGGCCAGGCTGACCGAGGTGGCGGTCGTGGTGGTGCTCATCGGGGATCCTTCCGTCCGGTGGTGGGCAGCGCGGTCTCGCCGGCCAGGGCCAGGGCCGTGTCGTCGTCCGGGTCGGCGGTGACGGTCCGGCCCTGGCGCAGCCGGTGGTCGATCGCGTTGACCGCATGGGTCAGCGGGATGGTCAGCGCCAGGTAGAAGAGGCCGGCCAGCAGCAGAGCCGACTCGTTGCCGGTGGTCGCGGCGTGGTCCTGGCCGATCCGGAACAGCTCCCGCTGGCTGGCCACCAGCCCGAGGAAGTAGACCAGGCTGGAGTCCTTGATCAGGGCGATGAGCTGGTTGACCCAGGCCGGCAGCACCCGGCGTACGCCCTGCGGGATGATGACCAGCCGCATCGCCTCGCCCCAGGTGAAGCCGAGCGCCCGGGCGCCCTCCAGCTGGGCCGCCTCGACGCTCTGGATGCCGGAGCGGAAGATCTCCCCGATGTAGGCGGCGGCGATCAGGGACAGCGCCAGGATCCCCAGTGGATAGGGGTTCGGCCCCCACACCTGCATCCCGAGCGGTGCCAGGCCGACGCCGATCAGCAGGATCGTCGCCGCCGCCGGCAGACCGCGGAACACGTCCGTGTAGACCCGCGCCGGCCAGCGCAACCACCGGGTACGGGAGATGCCCGCGACGGCCAGCAGCATGCCCAGCACCGAACCGAGCAGGGCGGCGGTGACCGCCAGGATCAGCGTGTTGGGCAGCCCGACCGTCAGCATCTCCGGCAGCGCCTGCCGCATGGAGTCCCAGTCGAAGAAGGTCTCCCAGAGAGTGCTCAGTGGATCCATGTCACCGTCCGCCCTGCTCGTGTCCGTTGCCGCGGGTCAGGAAGCCGCCGAGGCCGACGGCACCGGGACGGTGCCGCTGCCCGGCGTGAAGTCGGCCGGGATCGGCCGGCCCGGGTAGTACTGCGCCTGCAGCTTGCTCCAGGTGCCGTCGGCGATCACCTCGTCGAGGCCCTTGTTCAGCGCCTCGCGCAGCTTGTCGTTCCCCTTGGCCACCGCGTACGCGGTCGGGGCGGGGCTGAGCTGCTTGGCGGCCACGGTGATCTTGCCGCCGCTGTCGGCGGCGGACGTGTCGCCGATCTCGGCCGGAGCGATCCAGGCGTCGGCGGTGCCGGCCTTGAGCTGGTTGATCGCCCCGTTGTAGTCGGGCACCCGCACCGGGTTGAGGTTCTCCCGGGTGGCGTAGTCGTCCTGGACGGTCCCCTGCACCACGACCACCCGCTTGCCCGCGAGCTGGTCGAAGCCGGTGATCGAGGAGCCGGCCGGCACGTCGAGTCCGAAGTAGCCGAAGTCGTAGCCGTTGCCGAAGTCGACGGTCTTCTTCCGCGCCTCGGTGATGGTGACGGACGAGCTACCCACGTCGAACTTGTGGTTGTTGACCTGCGACAGCAGCGCGGAGAAGTCGGTGCCGACGAACTCCACCTTCAGACCGGCCCTGCCGGCGACCGCGGTGAGCAGATCGTTGTCGAAGCCGGTGAACGTGCCGTCCTTCAGGTAGACGTTCGGCGGGGCGTCGGTGAGCGTGCCGGCCCGCAGCACGCCGGGCTGGAGCAGGCCGTACGGGTTGGCGGCCTCGCTGGTGGAGCCCCCGTCACCGCAGGCGGTGAGGCCGGTGGCGGCGAGGACGGCGGCGGCGCCGAGCGCGGCGACGCGGGTCAGGGCAGGAAGAAATCGCACAGGTATCTCCAGGGTCTGGCGGCGGCGTGGGCGCACGCCGCCGACGGCACGCCCGAAACGGGCGGACCGGGTGGGTGGTTCGAGAAGGGGTGGGTCGGGCGTCAGCGCACGTCGGCGCGGCGACAGCCCTCGCTGCACACCCGCATCAGGTCGACGTGGCGGCGCTTGACCAGCGTGAAGCCGGTCAGCCGGGCGACGTCGTCGACGAGCGGGGCGCGGAGGTGAGCAGACATGGTTCCCTCTGGTCGGTGATGACCTGGGTACCAGGCCACGCTTGCACCGGCGGCTGCCGGTGCCTGGTCCTCACCCGGGGCACCCCACCGCGGAGGAGGGTTGCCGGCCAGCGAGCCGGGGCTTGGCGCTGGCGCTCATGACCTGCCGAGAAGGCTAGCAGCAGGGCCGCCCGGCTCGTCCAGCCGTTATGACCACCCTCACGCGCACGCCTTACCGTCCCGGCTGCCCGGGCCCGGTCAGGGGCGGCGTACCGGGGTCGGTCGGGCCTCGCGCAGCTGGTGCACCCGGCGGTGGCCGTTGCTGCGGCCGTCGGGGCGGGCGGGCATGATCGGGGCGTCCCGGCCGGTGCCGTGCCGGCTGCCCGCGGGTGATTCCTTCTGCTCGTGGTAGTCCTGCTCCACGTTGACCGTCCAGACGTCGTGCCCGGCGCCGTGCGCGATGTTCTCCGCGGTGAGCATGGCGGTGAGCATCGAATGGTCCTGGTTGTTGTAGCGGTGCATGCCGTTGCGCCCCACCGGGTGCACGTTCACCACCTCGTGGGCCAGCCAGTCCCGGATCACGTCGACGTTGTGCTGGTACCGCTCGTCGTACACCGGGTACGCCTTGGGCATCCGGACCACGTGGCCGGCCTCCACGCAGCCGGGCCGGACCAGGCCGAGCCGCTCCAGCTCCTCGGTGGCGAGGGCGACCAGTTCCTCGTCCGGCCTGACCCACATCTCGTCGTCCTCGAAGACGAAGTACTCCAGCCCCAGGCAGGTCCGCCCGTCCTTGACCAGGTAGGGCGACCAGGAGCCGAAGTTCTGGATCCGCCCCACCTTCGCCGCCGGGTCGTGCACGTAGATCCAGTTGTCGGGGAACGAGAACTCCTCGGGGACGACCAGCGCGACCGTCAGGAAGTCCCGGTACCGCAGGTCGTCCGCGGCGGCCCGCACCTCGCGCGGGGCCGCCGGTCGCATGGCGTGCACCAGCGCCGAGATCGGCATGGAGGAGATCACGTGGTCGGCCGGTTCGGTCCGCTCCCCGTCGCCGTCGGTGACGGTCACGGCGGTGGCGCGGTGGGCCGCCGGGTCCCGGTGCACCGTGGTCACCCAGCTGCCGGTACGCACCGAACCGCCGAGCTTCTCCACCCGCTCGGTGCAGCGCTCCCACATCATCCCGGGGCCGAACTTCGGATACTGGAACTCCTCGATCAGGCTGGTCACGTCCTTGCGGTTGCGCCGGGGCAGCAGCGCGTTGAGGACGGCCTTCGACAGCGAGAGGTTCTTGATCCGCTGCGCGGCCCAGTCGGCCTGCAGCTGGTCGGCCGGCATCCCCCAGACCTTCTCCGTGTACGTCTTGAAGAATTTCGAGTAGAGCCGCCACCCGAACCGGGCCGACACCCAGCCCTCGAAGTGTGACTGGTCCTTCGGTGGCCGCAGCCGCGCCCGCCCGTACGACCCGACGCAGCGCACCGCCTCCACGATGCCCAGGTTGCGCAGCGCGTTGCCGGCGTTCAGCGGGTAGTCGTAGAGCGCGCCCCGGTAGTAGATCCGGCTCATCCGCGGCCGGAGCAGGAAGTCCTCGTCGGGCAGGATCTCGTGCCAGAACGCCTCGACGCGGGAGACCTTGGTGAAGAACCGGTGCCCGCCGATGTCGAAGCGCCAGCCGTCCCGCTCGACGGTGCGGCTGATCCCGCCCACCACGTCGTCGGCCTCGTAGACACGGACCGGCTCGCCGTGCCGGAGCAGCTCGTACGCCGCGGTCAGACCCGCCGGCCCCGCCCCGATGACCACGGTGCCGTTGTTGTCAGCCATGCTGCCCGAGCCCCCCGCCGCCAGCCTGTCGATGCGGCAGCGCCCTTACCCGCCCTGCGCACGAACTCACCTTCCGTCCCGGGATTGTGCCGGGCGCCGGGCCGCCCCGCTCACCCGGATGCGGCGGGCGGAACCGGCAGCTCAGGTGTCAACCGGCGCCGAACGGGGATGCGGCGACGGTTCGCGGTCCGGGCGGTCGCGGGCGGGCGATCGGTGGGGGACGCATGGTGGACGGGGGACGGGCCGGCACGTCCGGCGGTCCCGTCACGGTGGCGGACCGCTTCGGGCTGCGCGACCGGCTGCGCCCGGTGGGCCGCTGGTCGTCCCGAATCACCGGCCGGGTGCCCGCCCCGTGGGGCTTCGTCCTCGCCCTCTTCGTCGGCTCGAAGGTCGTGCTCAGCCTCGTCGGCGTGATCGCGCTGAGGGCCTGGGACAACGTTCCCGGGTCGCCGCCGGCCGACGAGACCATGATGCGCATCCAGCAGCACGCGATCTCGCCGCACCGGTGGATCTCGCTCTGGTTCGCCTGGGACTCGTTCCTCTACGACGGCCTGGCCCGCAAGCCGCTGGACGAGCCGTGGCGGGACTTCGGCTTCCCGCTGCTCTACCCGTTCCTGGCCCGGCCGTTCGCGCCGCTGCTCGGCGGGCACACGGCGTGGGCGCTGCTGCTGGTCAGCAACATCGCCCTGCTGTTGCAGCTCTACTACGCCCACCAGCTCGGCGGCCGCCTGCTCGCCGGCGGTGCGCGCGGTGCGGGCGGCGAGAGCGCCGGCGACGATGCCGGGTCCGGCCGGCGTTTCACCCGCTACCTGCTGCTCCTGCCGACCGCGTTCCTGTTCCAGGCGGCGCTCACCGAGTCGCTCTTCCTCTGTCTCGCGTTGGCCGCCTTCTGGTACGCCGAGCAACGCCGCTGGTTGCTGGTCGGGATCGTCGGCTACTTCCTGGCGCTCAGCCGCTCGGTGGGCTTCCTGGTGGTCGTCCCGCTCGCCCTGGTCCTGATGCGCCAGCACAACTACCGCGTCGATCCGCGGACGCTCTGGCGGTACCTGCGGGTCGGCGGCCCGCTGGTGCTCGTACCGGCCGGGTGGCTGACCTTCATGGCGTTCTGCCGGTGGCAGAGCGGCGACTGGTACGCGTACAAGCACGCCCAGGAGAAGGGCTGGGGGATCACCGTGCAGAACCCGATCGGGGTGATGGTGCACGGGCTGACCGGCGGCTCGACCGCCGACGTGGTACGGGTCTGGTTCGCCGTGGCGGTGCTGGTGATCGTCCTGGTCGGGCTGCGCTGGGCGGAACTGCCGTACCTGGTCTACACGGTCATCGTGGTGCTGGTGCCGCTGTCGATGGGGCCGCCGGTGTACAAGAGCCTGCTGCGCTATCTGCTCGCCGCGTTCCCGGTCGCCCTGGTGCTGGCCCGATGGGCTCGCCGGACCACCCTCGACGCCTGGTTGACCGCCGGGTTGGCGCTGGTCCAGGGCGTTCTCTTCGTGGTCTGGCTGGCCTACTGGACCCACTTCATCATCTGAGCGGTGTGCCGCACGGGATCGGCGCGGGGGAGGTGCCGCCCGATTATGGCGTCGTTGACCGATCTGCGGGAATCGCCGGGGGTGTTTGGGTTTGGGATGTTCCGCTCCGGGGACATGAGCCGACATGGTCCTCATTGGAGGTGGCTGAGATGGTCAACAGATCCCGTACCGCTGGTCGAGCGGACGTGGCGCACCCGGTGCGGCGGGCCGCCCAGGTGATGGGTGCGATCTTCCTGCTGATCGGCATCCTGGGCTTCATTCCGGGCATCACCACGAACTACGGCGACATGTCGTTCGCCGGGCACAACTCCGACGCGAAGCTGCTGGGCCTGTTCCAGACGTCGGTCCTGCACAACATCGTGCACCTGGCGTTCGGCGTCGCCGGCCTGGCGATGTCCCGTACGGTCGCCGCGGCCCGGACCTTCCTGGTCGGCGGCGGTGCGATCTACCTGGTGCTGTGGCTCTACGGTCTGGTCACCGGCAACGACAGCGGGGCCAACTTCATTCCGTTCAACGGTGCGGACGACTGGTTGCACTTCCTGCTCGGCGTCGTCATGATCGCCCTCGGACTGGCGCTCACCCGCCGGCCCGCCACAAGACGCTGATCCCAGACGCACGACACGGCGCCGCGG
>JBARAE010000842.1:0-2977 GCA_049791715.1 Micromonospora sp. | reverse complement strand
ATCCGGGACGGCCTGCTGGCCGCCGGGGTCGACGGGGCTACCGCCGTCGGCGTGACCGGGGACGGCACCGGCGAGACGCAGTACACCACCACGTCGACCGTGGACTCCTTCGTCGCGGCGGCGCTCGGCTTCACCGGCCGGGTGGTGCTCACCGTCGGTGAGGGCGTCAGCCAGCGGGACAAGCTGAGCTGGTGGGAGAACCGGCCGCTGTACGGCTGGAAGGTGCTCGTTCCCCGGACCAAGGAGCAGGCCGGCGCGATGAGCGCCCGGCTGCGCGCGTACGGGGCCATTCCGTGCGAGGTGCCGACCATCGCGGTCGAGCCGCCGCGTACCCCCGCCCAGATGGAGCGGGCGGTCAAGGGCCTGGTCGACGGCCGGTACGCCTGGGTGATCTTCACCTCGGTGAACGCGGTCCGCGCGGTCTGGGAGAAGTTCGCCGAGCACGGCCTGGACGCCCGCCACTTCGGCGGCGTCAAGATCGCCTGCATCGGCGAGGCGACCGCCGACGCGGTCCGCGCATTCGGCATCCAGCCGGAGCTGGTCCCGTCGGGGGAGCAGTCCTCGGAGGGTCTGCTGGCCGAATTCTCGCCGCACGACGAGATCCTCGACCCGGTGGGCCGGGTGCTGCTGCCGCGCGCCGACATCGCCACCGAGACCCTCGCCGCCGGGCTGACCGAGCGCGGCTGGGAGGTCGACGACGTGACCGCGTACCGGACGGTCCGGGCCGCCCCGCCGCCCGCCGAGATCCGGGACGCGATCAAGTCCGGCGGCTTCGACGCGGTGCTCTTCACGTCGTCCTCGACAGTGCGCAATCTCGTCGGTATCGCCGGGAAGCCGCACGCGCGTACCGTTGTTGCGGTGATCGGGCCCAAGACGGCGGAGACCGCGACGGAGTTCGGCCTGCGGGTCGACGTCCAGCCTGCGCACGCCTCGGTGCCCGACCTGGTGGAGGCGCTCGCCGCCTACGCCGTCGAGCTGCGGGAGAAGCTCGCCGCCATGCCGGCCAAGCAGCGCCGCGGCTCGAAGGTGCAGGGGCCGACCGCGCTGAGGTTCCGGTAGTCGCCTAGGAGGCTCGTCATGCCGTACCCCGAGATCCGGCCCCGCCGGCTGCGTCGTAACGCCGCCGTGCGGCGGCTGATCTCCGAGACCCGCGTCGACCCGGCCGAGCTGGTCGTGCCGATGTTCGTCAAGGAAGGGCTGACCGAGCCGCGGCAGATCTCGTCGCTCCCGGGGGTGCTCCAGCACTCCCGGGACTCGCTGCGCAAGGCCGCCGTCGAGGCGGTCCAGGCCGGGGTGGGCGGGATCATGCTCTTCGGCGTACCGGCCGAGCGCGACGCCTGCGGCACCGGCGGCATCGACCCGAACGGCATCCTCAACGTCGCCATCCGGGACGTGGTGAGCGAGGTCGGCGACGCCACCGTCGTGATGAGCGACCTCTGCCTGGATGAGTTCACCTCGCACGGGCACTGCGGCCTGCTCACCCCGGACGGCGGCGTGGACAACGACGCCACCCTGGAGGCGTACGCCGAGATGGCGGTGGCCCAGGCCGCGGCCGGCGTCCACATGGTCGGGCCGTCCGGGATGATGGACGGCCAGGTGGGTGTGGTCCGCCGGGCCCTCGACGCGGCCGGCCACCAGGACGTCGCCGTGCTGGCGTACGCGGTGAAGTACGCGTCGGCCTTCTACGGCCCCTTCCGGGAGGCGGTGGAGTCCGCGCTGGAGGGCGACCGGCGTACCTACCAGCAGGACCCGGCCAACCTGCGCGAGTCCCTGCGCGAGGTCGAGCTGGACGTCGCGGAGGGTGCCGACCTGGTCATGGTGAAGCCCGCGCTGCCCTACCTCGACGTGGTGTCGGCGGTCCGGGCCGCGGTGGACGTACCGGTGGCCGCCTACCAGGTCTCCGGCGAGTACGCGATGGTCGAGGCGGCCGCCGCGAACGGCTGGATCGACCGGCAGCGGGTGATGCTGGAGACGCTCACCTCGATCCGTCGCGCCGGCGCGCAGATCATCCTCACCTACTGGGCCGTCGAGGCCGCCCAGCTCCTCCGCGACCGCTACTGAGGGCGACGGCTGGTTGGCCTCCTCGGCCGCGGTCCGTCCCGCCCTGCCCTGCCCTGAGCCGATTGGGTCAGCCCGGTCTGCCACGGTGCGTCGGGCGCTGCCTGGGGCCGGACAGGTCCGCCGGGGTCGGCCACGGTGTGTCGCGCGCGGCCCTGACCCACCTTGGTCGGCCCCTTTGCTCTGCTGCAGCCCACGCAACACTGAAGCGCTCCCAGTGTTGCCGTCGCTGCAGCAGAGCAAAGGGAGTCAACGAAGTCTTGTCGGCCGGTACGCGGCACGCCGGGTGGCGCGGCGGGAAGCTCCGAAGACCACAAAGGCAAGCGTTGTCCACAGGTTTGTCCACAGGGGTTTCGGGTGGCGGGCAACAAGGGGCAGGGTCCGGGCATGGCCTCCGCACTCGACCCACCGCCGGCCGGTCCGACGATCGGCCCCTTCCCGATCGCCGGGCTGGTCCGGCAGGCCCGCCGGATCGCCGGCCTCGGCCAGCGGCAGATGGCCCGCTTCGCCGGGGTGGCGGCGTCGACCGTGGGCCGGGTCGAGACCGGCGAGATGACGCCCAGCCTGCAGGTCCTCGAGCGGCTCCTGGGCGCCGCGGGCCTCTACCTCGCCGTGGTCGACCAGGACGGCCGGGTGATTCAGCCGATGGCGGACTGGGACGACACCCGGGACGGCGCGGGGCGCCGCTACCCGTCACACCTGAAACTGATCCTCGATCCACGGCCCGGGGAGTGGTGGGCCGACATCTACGGCCTGGCCCGGCCGCCCGAGACCTTCCATCGCTGCCCGGTGGACCGGGAAGCGCGCCGACGGCGCAGTCAGTGGGAGGTCCGGGTGGCGAAGTACCGTGGCGTGCCGCCCCCGAAGGACCCGCGGGTCTGGGATTGAAACGGCCCGCCGTCCAGCCGGTGGGCTGGAC
>JBARAE010000841.1:0-3349 GCA_049791715.1 Micromonospora sp. | reverse complement strand
TGCTGCTGGTGCCGCTGCCGGTCGTAGTCCCCGCCCGGGAGGTCGTACCGCTGACGGACGAAGTCCAGCGCCCGTGCCCCGTCCATCTGTTGACAGCCCTGGCTGAACAGGGTGCCGGTGTGGATCGAGCGGACCTCGGTGTCCAGGCACATCCGGATCCCGCCGAGCAGGTCGATGACCTTGCGGAAGCCGGAGAAGTCGATGAGAGCGGCCCCGTCGAAGCGGACGCCGGTGAGCCGGGTCAGGGTGGCGGAGAGCAGCCGGGTGCCGGCTTCACCGCCACCGCCGTGCCGGTAGGCAGCGTTGATCTTGTCGGTGCCACCGCCGTATCCGTTCGCGGCCGGTGGGATCGCAACCAGGAGGTCGCGCGGGATGGAGATCAGGTAGGCCCGGTGTAGCCCGGCGGGGAGGTGCACGATGAGGATGGTGTCCGAGCGTTGGTCGGGGCTCCTGTTGTCGGGCCGCTGGTCGGAGCCGATGAGCAAATAGTTCAGCGGGCCGGAGACGGCCGTCCGTTCCCGCCGCGCACTGGGATCGAGGAGTTGCTCCTTGACAACCTGGCGGTCGTACCGGTCGGTCAACAGCCTCAGGCCGACCGTGCCGATCGCGGCCAGCAGGGCCAGGGTCAGTCCCAGACCGACCAGGATCAGGGCCCAACGCGGCGGCCGGCCGCGGTGTCCGGCGAGAGCCGGAGTGCGTCCCGCAGCCTCTGACCTGGCAGCCTCTGACCTGGACGGCTCTGACCTGGACGTGACGTCCTCCCGCAACCATACGTGAGATCTACTCACGCCACGTTACGGGCTCGATGCGCTACGACAGCGGCTTTCGCCAGCTTTACCAGGCCGGCCAGCTACCGGTCCCGCCGGGCGGCCTGGTCTACTTGCGGTCCGACAGCACGCCCGGGTTCGCGTACACGAACTCCGCCAGCTTGTCCTTCTTGACCGCCTGGAACATCTCCAGGGTCAGTGGGGACAGCGCCTCCCGCTTGTTGACGTTGCCGTTGTAGCTGCCGTTGTTCGTCTTGAGCATGGTGAGCTCGTTGGCGGTCACGCCGCGCATGGTGAAGATGAAGTCGGCGACGGGAACCCCACCGGTGTCCAGGATGAACGCCTTGCCGGCCGCCTCCAGCAGCTGCTTGAGCTTGCCGGGATTCGTCATCGCCCCGCCGTCGATCGCCTTGCGGGCCATCGCCTTGATCAGCTGCTGCTGGTTCTGCTGGCGGTCGTAGTCGCCGCCGGGCAGGCCGTACCGCTGACGGGCGTAGTCGAGGGCCTCCCAGCCCTCCATCTCCTTGCAGCCCTTCTTGTGCACCACCGGGGTCATGGGCTTGCCGGTCTTCTTCGCGTCCGCGTTCCACATCGGCTTGCCGTCGACCATCATCATGTGGTGTGACTTGACCTCGTGGCTCACACAGATCCGGACCGTGCCGAGGGCGTCGATCACGCCCTTGAAGCCGCCGAAGTTGATGATCGCCGCGCCGTCGAAGCTGATGCCGGTCATGTTCTTGAGGGTCTTGGCCATCAACTGGGCGCCGCCCTCCCAGCCACCACCGTTGCGCGCGCCGGCCTGGAACGCCGAGTTGATCTTACCGGTGCCGCCCTGGAAGCCGCTCTTCTTGAACGCCGGAATCTGCGCCTCGGTGTCCCGCGGAATCGAGATCAGGTACGCCTGATCATGGGTGGCCGGGATGTGCAGGATGATGATGCTGTCCGAGCGCACGTCGTCGGCGGCCCAGCGCTCCCGGGCGTCGACGCCGAGCAGCAGCATGTCGATCGGGCCGTCCAGGCTGCTGCCGCCCTCGGCGTCGGTCTTGCCCGCGTCGCCGAGCAGGTTGCCCTGGTCGATACTGCTGGTGGCCTGGCCGATCACCGCCTTGCTGCCGACGATCGCGAGGCCGCTGGTCATCATCAGCACCGCACCGAAGATCAGCGTGAGCCGGGCCCACAGCGGGTCCTTGCTGCGGCGTCGCTTCTTGGCGCCGCCGGAAGCCACTCCGGGAGGCGTCGGGGTGATCGGCGGCACCGGCCCGGCTGCTCCGGGATCCAGTGACTGTGGGCGACGGCTGGTCTGAACCGGCATGCGTGCTCCAGCTCGATGATCGGGGGCGGGACCACTGTACGTATCCGTTCCCGTTCTGGCGACCTCGTGCGAAGACTATTCCGGCTTATCCCCGCACTCGTCACGGTGAATTGCCCGAACGGACAATAGAAAGCAGCCGGTCGACGGTTGGCCTGCCCTGAGACGAGGCTTGACCGTCGACCGGCTGCGGTGTTTCGGGAGCCGCGCGGGTCAGCCGCCGTCGCCCGTCCCGCTCTGCTGGTTGGCCTTGACCCAGTCGGCCATCGTGTCCGCCGACATCGCCTGGTACATCGCCAGCGCTTTCTCCCGGTCGGAGACCACCACCGACTCCCCGCCGATGTCCTGGCTGCCGATGTTCGGGCTGGTGATGAAGGTCAGATCCTCACCGCGCAGGCTGCGGAACTGCAGACCCATGTCGACGAGTGAAAATCCCTGGTCGACGGTGACCGCGGCGGTGACCGACTTCAGGAAAGCGTTCAGCTTTGTGGGGTTGGTCAATGTGCCGGTGCTCGCGGCCTTGTCCATCAGCGCCCGGAGGAACTCCTGCTGGTGCCGCATCCGGGCGAAGTCCCCCTCGGGGAACTGCTTGCGCTGCCGGATCCAGTCCAGCGCCTCCTCGCCGTTCATGTGGTTCACGCCCTTGGTGAACGTCCGGTACGGCTTGTGGATCGAGGTGATATTCCGCTCCACCTTCAGATCGACCCCGCCCAGGGCATCGGTGACCTGCTTGAAGCCGGCGAAGTCGATCGCCATGACGTGGTCGATCCGGACGTCGCTGAAGCACTCCACGGTCTTGACGGCCAGCGGCAGCCCGCCGAACGCGAAGGCGGCGTTGATCTTGGCACGCTGGCCGGTGTCGCAGTCCGCTCCGGCGCTCTCCGGGATCGGCACGTACAGGTCGCGCGGGATGGAGACCAGGTACGCCTTCTTGTGGTCGGCCGAGATGTGCATGACGATCAGCGTGTCCGCCCGCCACTTGCCGGCGGTCTCCACCGGGGCGTCGGGGTCCCGGGAGTCGCTACCGACGAGCAGGATGTTCAGCGCGCCGTCGACCGTCTTGGTGGGACGACCACCGGTGATCTCGGAGAACGGGTCCGTCCGGGCCAGGTCGTCGTCGAGGTTGCGGGCGTAGAACCAGGCGCCCGCGCCGCCGAGCAGCGCGAGCACCAGCACCGCCACCCCGGCTACCAGCCCGATCCGGCCCCAGCGCGGTCGCGGCCCACGACGGCCGGGGCCGCCGGCACCGCCGCCCGGCCCACCGGGACCGGAC
>JBARAE010000840.1:0-2352 GCA_049791715.1 Micromonospora sp. | reverse complement strand
CAGCACGGCCGAGTGCTCGATCGCCGAGTGCACCAGCGTCGTCCCGACGCGGCGCCGCCCGGCCAGGCCGCCGAGCACGGCGGCGTGGGCGGCGGTCGTGCCGCTGGGGGTGAAGGAGAGCTCGTCGGCGCGAACCCCGAGGGTCTGCGCGGTGGCCTCCCGGGCGGCGTCGAGCAGCTGGCGGGCCCGGCGGGCCTGGCTGTAGAGCTTGCCGGGGTCGGCCCAGCCGTCGTCCAGCGCGGCCAGCAACGCCTGCCGGGCGACGGGGTGCAGTGGCGCGGCGGTGGCCGCGTCCAGGTAGACCGGGGATGCGCTCACGAAAGCCCACGCTATCGCCCCGGTACCGGCAGGATCCCCCCGATGGGGGCGGAGAGTGACCCCAAGACGGTCCAGTCCGTCATGGTCGAGTAATCTGCGACCGTCGGTGACGCCTTTGCCGTCGGTGCTGATGGAAACCACCGCGGCGCGCTAGGGAGGCAGGACCAGGTGGTCGCAAGGAGTTCGGAGGTACGGTCGTCGGCCGTACGGCACAGCGCTTCCCCAGGAGCCGGTGGGCGCCGGCGGCGTGGTGCTGGTCGGCTCGCCGGGCTCGGTCTCGGTGGAGCCGCGCTGCTGGTTCTGCTCACTGGCTGCGACGTCGGCAAGACGTTCGCCGGCTTCGGCTGGCCGCAGGGTGGCATCACCCCCGAGTCGCACAAGATGTACGACCTGTGGATCGCGTCCTGCATCGCGGCGCTCGCGGTCGGCGTCCTCGTCTGGGGCCTCATCTTCTGGTGCGTGATCCGCTACCGGAAGCGGGGCAACGAGCTGCCGGTGCAGACCCGCTACAACATGCCGATGGAGTTCCTCTACACCATCGCGCCGATCCTGATCGTCTCGGTGCTCTTCTACTACACGGCTGTCGTGCAGACGCCCGTGATCAAGACGACGAAGAACCCGGACGTCACGGTCGAGGTCGTCGCCTTCAAGTGGAACTGGCAGTTCAACTACCGCGACGGCCAGGGCCGCGACGCCAACACCGTGGCCTCCGTCCTGGGCACCAGCGAGGTCATCCCGGTGCTGGTCCTGCCGACCGACCGGTCGATCCGGTTCGAGGAGCAGAGCCGCGACGTCATCCACTCGTTCTGGGTGCCGGAGCTGCTGTTCAAGCGGGACGTCATGCCGGGCAACATCCGCAACGTCTTCGAGGTCTCCAAGCTGCAGACCGAGGGCGCCTACGTCGGCCGCTGCGCCGAGCTCTGCGGTAGCTACCACGCCTTCATGAACTTCGAGCTCCGGGTCGTCTCGCCGCAGAAGTACGACCAGTTCCTGGCGGCGAAGAAGGCCGGCAAGTCGACCCAGGAGGCGCTCACGGCGATCGGCGAGGCCCCGTACGCCAAGACCACCGAGCCGTTCAACACCCGGCGCAACACGGCCAACTTCAACCCGGACAGCGCCACTGCCGGCGCGGGAAGCTGAGGGGACCGGCATGAAGACCGAGTGGCGGATCTTTCTGATCGTCGCGACGTTCCTCCTCGGCGTCAGCATCCTCTACGCCTCGTGGACGTACGGCGAGGGTGGCCGGGTGGAGTGGGTCGGCACGGTGGCGCTGCTGCTGTCCTTCCTGCTCTGCGCGATGTGCGGCGGCTTCTTCTGGTTCGTGTCCCGCCGGATCGACCTGCGACCGGAGGACCGGCCGGACGGTGAGATCGCCGACGGCGCGGGCGAGGTCGGCTTCTTCAGCCCGGGCAGCTACTGGCCGTTCGGCCTGGCGCTGGCCGCCGCGATCGCCGGTCTTGGTCTGGTCTTCTGGCAGTTCTGGCTGCTGGGTCTGGGCCTGGTGGCGGTCATCTTCTCCGCGTGCGGCCTGCTCTTCGAGTACTACACGGGCACCCGGCGCACCGCCGAACACTGAGCCTCAAGCTTCCTCGTGAGCCCGCGTCCGACTGGACGCGGGCTCATGTCTTTCCGGCCGGCTGGCTTGCCATCGGCGTGCGGGTGTGTCGGGGCCCCGACGGTGCCCGGCCGAGCGGTGGTCCGCTTCTCGCCCGCTACGAATCTGATGACGTGAACGGATCAGGAGGGCGGGCCCGGCCCTGCGAGGGTCCGGGTCCCGCGTCCTGCCCCGACCGCTGAGGCGCTGGGGTGGGATCACGACCACTCCCTGCCCCCACCGGTGATCCGGAAATGACGTCAGATCTGTAGGACTCGCCGAGTCAGCGGCGCTGCCGGCGCGATCGGCGTCGGCGATGCGGCCTCAGCGGCCTCCGGTTCGTGGGCCTCGACGAGGCAGCGGCACAGCCGCTGCGATCGGCCTCCGGAGTGCGGCGTCAGCGGCCTCCGGCAGCCTGGTCGCGCCGCCCAGCGCGGCGC
>JBARAE010000839.1:0-2492 GCA_049791715.1 Micromonospora sp. | reverse complement strand
GCGCCGCGCTGGTCCGGGAGTCGGCCCTGGCCGCGATGCGCGAGTCGCTGACCGCGTCCACGGTCACCGCCGCGCACGTCGCGACCGCCCGGAGGCGGGTCCGGCCCTCCCTGGATCCGGCCCAGGTCGCCTGGCTGGCCGCGTACGCGGCGACCCGCGCGGGCTGACGCGCGCGTCCTGGTGCCCCGCCCTCAGTCCGTCGGAAGCAACGGGCCGAGGGGTCCGAGGTCGAGGTTCAGGTCTTCCGGGGACAGCCCGAAGTACTCGCGGAGGTGGGTCATCTGCTCCTCCAACGCCATCAGCGTGGCGCCGACCCGTTCGATCTGCTCCTCGGTGAGATCGCCGAGGTCGACCCGGCGCAGCGCCTGCCGTTCCATCAACTGGCGCAGCAGCTCCACCACGGTGAGCACCAGGCTGGCCAGCCCCCGCTCGACCGAGTCCCGGTCCACCGCGAGCCGGCGGTCCAGCGGTCGCACCCGGGGCGCCTGCCACTGCGGCTCGCCCAGCGCCGCTGCCAGGTCCGCGGCCTCGTCGCGACCTCGATCCGGCCCGGTCATGTCTCGACCTCCACGACGGACGGGCCCGCGGCGGGCAGTTCGGGCGGGGCGAGCGCCCCGACCGAGGCGATCAGGGCGCGCAGCGAGATCCGGACCAGGTCGATGTCCGCGATGGAGAGGGTGATGTCCCCGCTGATCACCACGCCCGTGGCGAGGACCCGGTCGAGCAGGTCGACCAACGCGACCGGCCGGTAGGCCAGCGGGTCGTCGGCGCTGCTCGGCACCAGTGAGGTCACCGCCATGCCGGCCGCCCCACCGCGGTCACGCCGCATCCCGGACGGTGTGCGGCTCCGCCGACGGTTCGGCCACGAAGGAGTACGGCGGCCAGGGCCCGGTCAGCTCCAGCCGGATCTCCGGGTGCCGGTCGGCCAGCGCGCCGACCAGCTCCGAGAAGCCGTCGAGGGTGGTCCGATCGATCAGATACGCGCCGTTGAGCACCATCGCGGTCGGCGCACCCGAGAGCCGCCGGTCCTGGGGCGCGTGCCGACGGGCGGCAACGGCGTACCCGGCCAGTGCCGTGTGGGCGGCGGCGGCCGCGTCGGCGGCGACCCGCTGCCCCTCCTCGCGGGCGGTCAACTGGGCCTTGCGCCGCCGCAGGTACGCGGCACCGGCGCCGCCGCCGGTCGACGGTTCCGCCGAACGGGGCACCGCACCCGGGACCACGTACCCCTTCACGCCCCACTCCTCGCGGCCGGTGAGCCGGGCCAGCGTGCCGGTCAGCTCGTCGCGCCGCTCGGTCAGCACCCGGGCGACCCGCTCGTCGTCCCGGTGCACGGTGGCGAGCCGGGCCGGCACGACCGCGCCGGCCCGGGACAGCGCGTCCACCACCGCGTGGTGGGTCCGCGCGGCCCGCTCCAGCCACGCCAGGTCCTCCAGGTTCCGCCGCAGCGCCTCCTCGCCGTACTCGGCGAGCGGCGCGGCGCTGACCACGGCGACCAGGCCGGCGGCGCGAACCGTCCGGACCGGCGTGCCGTCCATCCCGGTGATCGCCGCCAGCGTCGCGGGATCGGCGGTGGCGACCACGCCGTGCAGCCAGGACCCCGTCGCGGTGGCCGGCAAGCCGCCGGCGGGAGGCGTCTCGGCCGTCGTCCTCATTGCCACCCCTCCCTCGCCGCGCGCTCGGACCGGGCGGCGATCCGGGGCCGCCGTTCCGCCTCGACCTCCTCCGGATCACGCGGCCCGGGCTCGACCGGCGGACGGGCGCGGGAGCTGAGCCAGGGGTCGTGCTCCCACCAGTCGATGCCGATCTGCCGCGCGGTGTCCACGGAGGCGATGACCAGTCGCAGCTTCAGCGTCAGCAGCTCGATGTCGAGCAGGCTGACTCGGATGTCACCGGCGATGACGATGCCCCGGTCGAGCACCCGTTCCAGGATGTCGCCGAGGTTCGCCGGTTCGTGCCCCGCCGGCAGGACCTGACCGGAGTTCTGCACCACCGATGGTGGTCGCGGCATCGTCATCTCAGCCCCCGTCGCCCTTGCCACGCTGGTAGCGGCGCAGCCGCCGGTAGCCGAGCAGTCCGCCCTCGACGTCCAGTTCGACCTCGTAGAGACCGAGCAGGTCGGTCGAGGCGGGGATCCGGTGGTCCTCCACCACCTCCACCCCGACCAGCCAGCCTTCCTCGATGGACTCCAGCGACGTGGTGCCGAGCGGATCCTTGCCGGTCAGCGCCGCGATCTGGCGCAGCCCCTCGCGGGCCGCCTCGGCCGCCGACACCCCCTCGACGTACTCCTCCTCGTACCGGTTCTCGTACCGGTCCTCCGGCTCACGCCGGCGCTCCCGATCACCGTCGCCGCGAATTCGTCCTGGTGCCATTTCCACTCCCTCGTCGCGGGTCCTGCTCACCCCGTCCGTCGGTACGCCGCCGGCCCGCCCCTCCTCGCCGGGGCGCGGGCTGCCGGGCGGGACGGTCCGGGGCGGCGGTGCCGGGGCCCGGCT
>JBARAE010000838.1:0-8189 GCA_049791715.1 Micromonospora sp. | reverse complement strand
GCGTACCGGTGTCGGGGTCACCGGTGTCGCCCCCAGCCGCTGGCGGCCGACGCCGCCGGGCGCTCTGGATCTCCCTCGCCGCGGCGGCGGCTCTCGCCGGCGTGGCCGTCGCGGCCGTGCTCTACCTGACTCGCGACCCCCACCCCGAGCTGGAGTTCCAGGCACTCGGCACGGGAAAGCGGATCGCGGTCGGCGAGGACCGGCCGACCGACATGTTCACGGCGGTCCTCGGCGACCGCGCGTACCTCGCCTGGCCGGGACCGGACGACCGACTCGAGGTCATCGCCGCGGATGCCGACACCGGCAAGCAGCTCTGGCACGAACGCAGCGCCGCGCTCGCCGAGCGGTGGGAACGGATCGTCGCGCTGCCCGGCGCGGTGGCCCTGCTCGCCGACGCCACCGGCATCAGCACCCCACGCGAGCTGGAGGTGCTCGACGCCGGCTCCGGGAAGCAACGGTGGCACCGGGCGGTGCACGGCGACGACGAGCTCTTCCTCGGCGCCGACGTGGCGGTGCTCAACGACCGGGCGGAGTTCCGGCTGGTCGGCCTCGACCTGCGTGACGGTACGGAGAAGTGGGTCCGGGCCGACCCTCGCGACGAGTACGGCAACGCGCGTACCAGCGTGCACGTGGTGACCAGCGACGCGGGACTGGGCGGCCCCGGCTTCGCCGAAGGTGCGCCGCGCGACCCGTGGCAGGGCGAGGTACGCCGACTCGTGCAGGTGAGCGCTGACCGGTCCGTACGGCTGATCGACCTGGCCAACGGCGCGGTGGTGCGCCGGCGGACCAACGTGGCCGACCCGGGCGACCTGCTGGCGGCCCACGAGGACCGGCTGTACGTGGCGAACGACGACGGCCGGCTGCTCGCCTACGACCTCGGGAGCCTCGCGGAGCCGACCGTGCTCTACACCGCCGAGGACGCCAAGCACCGGCCGAAGGCGCTGGTGCCGTGCGGCGAGCATCGCGCCTGCCTGCTGGAGGTGGCCGGGGGCGACGCGGCGACGGCCGAGGTGGTGGCCGCCACCGAGGGCGAGGGCTCGGAGCGGTGGTCGGCTCCCGGCACCGATCAGCTGGTGCCGTTCGGCGAACGGGTGCTGGCCCAGCGGACGTACCCGGAACCGGCGGTCACCCTCTTCGGAGCCGACGGTACGCGGGTGCTGGCCGAGCGCCCCGGCGTCGCGGTCCGGGTCGACGCCGGGAATCTGCTGGTCTTCGCGGACCCGCTGACCAGCGCCGAGGACGACCGCAGCGTCGCCGGGGTGGGGGCGGAGTCCGGCACGGTGGTCGAGTTGGGCCTGCTCACCGACGTGCGCGGCGAGTCCTGCTCGTGGAACACGAGCGTGATCGCCTGCGGCGGGGCCACGGAGTTCGTGCTCCACCGCTTCGTCCCCGCCGACTGACGGATTCGCGGCTCACTCCGCGCCGCCCCCGTGCGGCTCAGCCGGCGGTCACGCCGAGGTTGCGGAACACGGCGAGGGCGGCCGGGTCGTCGATGGTCGGCGGCACCGGTTCGTCCCGCCCCTCCACCAGCCCCCGCATGGTCCGGCGGAGGATCTTGCCGGAGCGGGTCTTCGGCAGCGCCGGCACGACGGTGACCCGGCGGAACGCGGCCACCGGACCGATCCGCTGCCGGACCAGGGCGACCAGCTCATCGGCGAGGTCGTCCGGGTCCACGTCGGCGCCGGCCTTGAGCACCACGTACCCGCTGGGCACCTGGCCCTTGAGCGCGTCCGTCACGCCGATCACGGCGCACTCGGCGACGGCGGGGTGCCCGGCCAGCACCTCCTCCATCGCCCCGGTGGAGAGCCGGTGCCCGGCCACGTTGATCACGTCGTCCGTGCGGCCCATCACGTAGAGGTAGCCGTCGGCGTCGAACCGCCCGCCGTCCCCGGTCAGGTAGTAGCCGGGGAAGGCGGCGAGGTAGGAGCGGACGTACCGCTCGTCGTCGCCCCACAGCGTGGGCAGGCAGCCGGGCGGCAGGGGCAGCCGGATCACGATCGAGCCGTCGGTGCCGATCGGCACCTCCCGGCCGCTGCCGTCCAGGACGCGGATGTCGTATCCCGGGACAGGTACGGAGGGAGAGCCCGGTTTGAGCGGCAGCGGTTCCAGACCGCGCGGGTTGGCGGCCACCGGCCAGCCCGTCTCGGTCTGCCACCAGTTGTCCACCACCGGTACGCCGAGCCGCTCCCCCGCCCACTCCCAGGTGTCCGGGTCGAGCCGCTCGCCGGCCAGGAAGAGGGTACGCAGGCAGGACAGGTCGTACGGCTTCATCAGGGAACCGTCCGGGTCCTGGCGGCGGACGGCCCGGATCGCGGTCGGGGCGGTGAACAGGGCGGCCACCCGGTGCTGCGAGATGACCCGCCAGAAGGCGCCCGCGTCCGGGGTGCCGACCGGCTTGCCCTCGTAGAGGACCGTGGTCGCTCCGGTGAGCAGCGGGGCGTACACGATGTAGGAGTGGCCGACCACCCAGCCCACGTCGGAGGCGGCCCAGAAGACGTCACCCGGCTCGATGCCGTAGATGTTCCGCATGGACCAACGCAGCGCGACCGCGTGCGCGCCGTTGTCCCGCACCACGCCCTTCGGCCGGCCGGTGGTGCCGGAGGTGTAGAGGACGTACAGCGGGTCGGTGGCGGCGACCGGGACGCAGTCGACCGGCTCGGCGTCCGCCATCACCTCGTCCCAGGTGAGGTCCCGGCCGGGATGGAGCGGGGCGGGCTGCTGGGGCCGCTGGATGATCACGCAGTGCTCGGGGGCGTGCGTCGCCTCCGCCAGCGCCGCGGTGAGGATCGGGTGGTAGGCGACGACCTTGTCCACCTCGATGCCGCAGGAGGTGGCCACCACCACCTGGGGCTGGGCGTCGTCGATCCGGACCGCCAGTTCGTGCGCGGCGAAGCCGCCGAAGACCACCGAGTGGACCGCCCCGAGGCGGGCGCAGGCCAGCATGGCGATCACCGCCTCCGGCACCATGGCGAGGTAGAGCAGGACGCGGTCGCCCTTGGTGACGCCCAGTCGGCGCAGCGCCCCGGCGAACCGGGCGGTCTCCGCCAGCAGGTCGGCGTACGTGTAGGTGCGTACGGTGCCGGTGACGGGGCTGTCGTGGATCAGCGCCGGCTGGTCGCCGCGGCCCGCCGCCACGTGCCGGTCCAGGGCGTTGTGGCAGGTGTTCAGCTCGGCGTCGGGGAACCAGCGGTACAGCGGCGCCGCGCTGTCGTCCAGGATCCGCTCCGGTGCCCGGAACCAGTCGATGTCCGCCGCGGCATCCCGCCAGAAGCCGGCCGGGTCGGCGATGCTCCGCTCGTACGCTGATCGATACGCGCCCATGGGGCTCATGCTGGTCCGCCCACCCGGGCCGACACGACGGGCACCGGGGATCGGTGCGCCGGAAGCACGGACCGGGTCGCCGAACGGCCAGGACCGGTCGGTGGGCGGCCGATTCGCCGTTTTCGTCCGTCGACCCCCGGGTACCGCTTCGCCATGGAGACGAACACGAAGGCATACCTTGTCGGTGGTCCCTGCGACGGCAGCAGCCGGGACGCGGGCGACCAGGCCCTGCTCGAGGTCGAGCTCGACGGCATGATCCACCGGTACATCCGGACCACGAAGAAGCACGGTGACGAGGGCACCGTCTACAACTACGACGGCATGGTCGCGCCGGACGGCGGCGAGCCGGGCGTCGAGGACCCCGCCGCGCGGGTCGCCTCCCCGAAGGCCGACTCCGAGGGGCACGGCGGCACCCACTGACCGGCGCCAGCCGGCCCACCGCGGATGAACCGCGACCGGCCGGGTAAGCAGCCGGCGTCCTGGCGGAGGGACGACCGGCGTCGCGGCTTTCCGCGACCCGACGCGCGGGCGGGCGGCGCAAGGCCGACCCGCCCGCGGGTGCCGGGACGTCAGTGCCCGGTGACCCAGTTCCAGGCGGTCATGACCCACTCGGTCTGCCTCAGGTAGGCGACGCCGACCCCGACCAGGAACAGCGCCGTGACCAGGTGCGCGCCCCGGGCGCTGCGGCGCACCCGACCGAGCTGGCGCTCCCAGATCAGCCGGCCGAGCAGGCGGGAGAGCGCGAAGAGGCCGACCGCGGTGAGCACGCTCAACACGAAGGTCAGCAGCGGGGTGGCCAGGTTGCCCCGGCCGGAAATCGCCCAGATCCCCCAGCAGACGAAGGCGAAGAGCCCACCTGCCGCGCTCCACTCGCCGCCCCGCCGCAACTGCGCCAGGTGCCAGCTCATCGGACGCCGCGGCGCCGAGTTTCCCGACCAGTCGGCCGAGTCCTGGCCGACGGTGGGGAACTGCTCGGTACGGGGGGCCCGCGGCTGCCCCACCGAGGCCACCCCCCGGCGGAACGCGTCCCGCTGCGTTGGCACCCCGACACCGGGCTGCGGCGGCACCTCCACGGTGCGTTCGGCCCACGGTTGTGTCTGGTCCGCCATCTCGAATCCTCCCCCTGGCCGACGTCGGCCACCGGCTTTCGAGGGTACCGACCCGGCAAATCGGTCGCCGACCGCCAAGGTGATGGGCTACACACATCCGATGACCGAACTCCCGCTCCCCGTCATGGTCCCCCGCGCCGAGGACTTCGACGAGATCGCTCGCCTGCTCGCCCTCGCCTTCCACGGCGGCTTCGACCCGGAGATGCTGGAGGTCGACCGCGAGATCTTCGAGCCGGAACGCGCGCTGCTGGTCCGCGACGGCGCGACGGCGGTCGCCCATGCCGCCGCCTTCACCCGCGACCTGACGGTCCCCGGGGCCAGCGTGCCGGCGGCGCACGTGACGATGGTCTCGGTCGCGCCGACCCACCGGCGTCGCGGCCTGCTCACCGGCCTGATGCGCCGACAGTTGCGGGAGATCCGCGACGCCGGCCGGGAACCGGTCGCGGTGCTCTGGGCCAGCGAGGGCCGGATCTACCCGCGGTTCGGCTACGGGTCGGCCGCGCAGCGGCTCATCGTCCGCTGCGACACCACCGAGCTACGCCTGCCGGAGGCGACGTCCGGCGAGGGCACGCTCCGGCTCGACGAGCCGGCCGGGCGGCAGGCCGAGCTGGCCCGGCTGTACGACCGGGTCCGCGCCGACCGGCCCGGCTGGTCGTACCGGGACGAGCGCTGGTGGCGGTACGTGCTGGCGGACGTGAAGGGGCTGCGTGGCGGCGCGACCGAGCGCCGGGTGCTGCTGCACGAGGGGAGCGACGGCGTTGACGGGTACGCACTGTTCCGGACGAAGGAGGAGTGGGACGGGGGCAGCCCGAAGGGCGAGGTGCGGGTCGACGAGGTGGTCGCCGCGAACCCGACCGCGTACCTGGCGCTGTGGCGGCTGCTGCTCTCCATCGACCTGACCCGGCGGTTGTCGTTCGGGACCGCCGCCGTCGACGAGCCGCTGTTGTGGCTGGTCAACGAGCCCCGGCGGCTCGGTGCCCACCTCGCCGACGCGCTCTGGGTACGCGTGGTGGACGTGCCCGCCGCGCTGGCCGCCCGCCGGTACGCGACCGACGTCGACGTGGTGATCGAGGTGAGCGACGACCTGCTGCCGGAGAACGCCGGCCGCTGGCGGCTGGTCGGCGGCCCCTCGGGGGCCACCTGCACGGCGACGGACGCGCCGGCGCAGCTCGCCTGCGACGTGCGCTGCCTCGGCGAGCTGTACCTCGGCGGCACCGGCCTCGGGGTGCTGGCCGCCGCCGGCCGCGTCGCCGAGCTGGTCCCGGCCACCGTGGCGAGGGCGGCCGCGGCCTTCGGCTGGTATCGGGCGCCGGCCCCCATGGAGGTCTTCTGACACCGCGCGGCACCGCCCACCGCATCCGGGAACCGGGCGTGCGCAGGAAAGCGACGGCCGGAAAGGGGCGGGAGAGGCGGTACGATCGGCTGATGGGTGATGGGGAGCGACGGCGACGCCGGCTACGGCACCACGGCGACGCGGAGGTCGTGGCGCCGGAGACGGACGGGCCGAGCGCGACCACGGCAGCCGTGCACGACGAGCCGCCCCGGGGCCGCCGGCCCGCTCCCGCCACCGACGAGAGCGAGCGTGGGCTGCGGGGACTGGTCGGTTCCGGCTCGTCGCAGGTGGCCGTCACCGCCGCGATGCGGGCTCGGGACGCGTCCCGCCCGACCGAGGCGGACCTGGCCGAGGCCGAGGCGCGGCTGGTGATCGTCCGCCGCAACTGGGCCCCCCGCGAGGACCTGCCCCGCTCGGGCCGCTGACCGGACCTCAGTTCGGGAAACGGCCCCCGAAGGGGCCGGATCCGTCGCGGGGACCGTCAGGCGGGAAGGTCGGGGAGCTGGCCGCTCTGTTCGTAGGCCGCCACCTGGGCGATCCGGCGGGAGTGCCGGGGGTTTCCCGAGAACTGCGTGGTCAGGAACGCCTCGACCAGGGCGGTCGCCTCGTCCAGCGTGTGCTGACGGGCGCCGACCGCGACGATGTTGGCGTCGTTGTGCTCCCGGGCCAGCTGCGCCGTGTCGATGTTCCAGGCCAGCGCCGCGCGCACTCCGGCGATCTTGTTGGCGGCGATCTGCTCGCCGTTGCCGGAGCCGCCGATGACCACCCCGAGGCTGCCCGGGTCGTCCACCACCCGGTCACCCGTGTGCAGGCAGAACGCCGGGTAGTCGTCGTCCGGGTCGAAGGCGTGCGGGCCCACGTCGACCACCTCGTACCCCTGCTTGGCCAGGTGGTTGGCCAGGTGCACCTTCAGCTCGTAACCGGCGTGATCGGATCCCAGGTAGACGCGCATACCGGGCAGTCTGTCAGGCCGACCTCCGTGTCGCCGCGCGGGCGGCGGCACGGAGGCGGATTCGTCACAGCTCAGCGGGACAGCTCGGCGACCACCAGACCGCCGCGGGCCTTCGGGGTGAACCAGGTGCTCTTGCGGGGCATCTTCTCCCGGGCCAGGTTCACCGCGACGAAGTCGTCCACGGTCACCGGGGCGATGAGGACCGCCAGCTCTGCGCGGCCCGCGTCGACCTCTCCGGTCAGCCAGCTCGCCGGGTAGTCGCCGCCGACGTAGGTGATCCGCTTGTCACCCGGATCGAGCCCGAGCGCGTCGCGCAGCAGCAGCCGCTCGACCAGGGCGTGGTCGAGGTTCTCCAACCGGCCGCCGTCGACGTGCGGGAGGGTGACCGCGTACCCCTGGCCGGCGAGGTAGAGGCGGACCGTGCCGCCCGTCGCCGGGACCTCGACCGGACCGTCGACCGGGGTGATCTCCGTGCCGGCGGCGCGGAGCCGGTCTAGCAGCTCCGCGGGTGTGGTGGTGAGCTCGCTGACCAGGCGGTTGTAGGGCTGAATGGCCACCGAGGCCGGCGTGGTGATCACCGACAGGAAGCGGGGCAGCCCACCCGTCTGGGCGGCCAGGCTGCGGTGGTTGCCGTCGGCCACCACCAGCTCGCCGCCGCCCGCGAGCGCGGTCAGCTCGTCCTGCTCCGGACCGGGGCCGAGGAGCCAGATGGCGTGCGTCCGCCCGGCCTGGTCGATGTCGGTCGCGGCGGGCGCGCCGGCCGTCTCGGTCGCCGCCGCGAGCGCGGCGTGCAGCTCGTCGCCCCGCCCGGTCTGCAGCAGGAGTACGGGCGAGAGCAGGTGCCCCAGCGCCTCGGCCAGGGCGACCCGCTCCCGGACCTTGGCGATGAAGACGTCCTCGTTGCGGATCACCAGCCCCGGCTCGTCGGCCCGGGTGGAGATCTGGTCGGTGTCGACCATGGCGAAGAGGCCGTACGCGGTCTCCTCCCCTGGCGCGCTGATCCGGTAGAGCACCACGACCTGCTCGGCCGGCGTGTAACTGCCGTCGGCCTTGGCCTCGGCGAGGCGGGACACCGCGTCCGGGAGCGCGTCGAGGAAGGACTTCCCGAGACTCTCCGGCGCCCGGTGGGGCATCTCGATGCCGAGGGCACTGTGCGGGTTCGCCTCGATGATCGCGGTGATCTCCGCGTCGTCGGCGAACTCGTCGTAGTTCTGCGCGCCGGTGCCGCCAGTGGTGATCCAGGCCCGGGCGATCGGATGCACGACCGTCATGCCCACCGACGCTACCCGCGCCGGCCGCCCCCGGTACGCCGACCCTCACCGCTTCCACCAGATGAAAGGAGGGGCCTGTTGTCAACGCTTCCGGTAGGGCAGGGGCCCCCTGTTGACACCCGCGGGCGGTCAGCCGTTGCGGTCGAGCGGGGCGAGGGCGGGGCGGTGCCTGCCGGGGGCGGGAGCGCCGCCGGGACCCGGGC
>JBARAE010000837.1:0-4494 GCA_049791715.1 Micromonospora sp. | reverse complement strand
GGCCCAGGCCCGCCCGGGACGTGCACCCCGGAGCGTCCGGGTCGGCCCGGACGCGTGGTCACTGCAGGTAGCGCTCGACCTCCGGCAACGGGCGCTCGCCCTGGGCGTCCGGATCACCGTGCGCCTGCCGGGCCGCCCGGCGCCGGCGCAGCAGGTCCCAGCACTGGTCGAGGGACTCCTCCAGGGCCCGCAGCCGCTCCCGGGCCTCGTCGTCGGTGCCGGCCTCGTGCTCCTGCGCGGCCGCGCGCAGCTGGTGCTCCTCGTCGACCAGGTCGGAGATCCGGTTCAGGATGGTCTTGTCGTCCATGCCCCTGAGCCTGGCACAGGCCGCCCGGGCGCGCCCGGGTTCTCCCGTCGCGAACGGCCCGGGCGCGGCGAAAGGGATCGCCGGCCGGTGCCGGCTGGGGTAGGTTGGCCCGCCATGACCCCCGCCGTACGCGCCTTCCGACCCACCGACGCCCCGGCCGTCGCCGACCTCCTCCGGGCCGGTGCGCCGTACCAGGTGGTCACCGCCGAGCTGATCGGTTGGCAGGCGGTGTCGTCCCCGCCCGCCGAGCGGTACGCGCTGCTGGTCGCGGAGCACGCCGGTGAGCTGGTCGGCGTCGCCCGTACCGGGGTGCTGCACGAGAGCGCGGAGCCCGGGCTCGGCTTCGCCAACGTCACCGTGCACCCGCAGCGTCGAGGCCGGGGCGCGGGCTCCGCTCTGCTGTCCGCCGCCGAGGAGCGGCTCGCCGGGCTGGGCGTGGTCACCGCGTACGCCAAGGTGGCCGACGAGCCGGCGGCGGTGAGCTTCGCCGGGCGGCGGGGGTACCGACGCGGCCGGCGCTCCCTGCTGCTGCGTCTGGACCTGACCTCGGCGGTGCTTCCGGAGCCGGCCGCGCCGGCCGGGGTCCGGCTGGTCACCGGCGCGGAGCTGGGCGATCCGCGCCCGGTCTACGAGGCGGACCTGGACGCCTCGGCGGACGAGCCCGGCGACGTGGGTATGGACGACATCTCCTACGACGACTGGCTCTCCGCCTATTGGGACCGGCCCGACCTGGACCGTCGGTCGACCTCGCTGGCCGTCGTGGACGGTGTGGTGGCGGCCTTCAGCTTCGTCGTCAGCGACGGCCGGGGCCGCTGCGGGTCGGGGATCACGGGCACCCGGCCGGCCCACCGCCGTACCGGCCTGGCGGGGCTGGTGAAGCTCGCCGCCCTGCACCGGGCCCGGGAAGCCGGCCACCGGGTGGCCGTGACGACCAACGACGCCGGCAACGACGCGATGCTCGCCATCAACCGGCGGCTGGGTTACACCGTCGGGGGCGCCGAGTGGCGATACCAGCGGATGCTGCACTCCTGACGTCCATCGTGGCAATCCTGTGTGGAGGGAAATTCCATCCTGAAAGGATTTCGGTTCCGGCACTGGAAAGATCGACCCCCTCGGTGGCATGCTCTCCGGGACGGTCAGCCCACCACCAGTGAGCAGGCCGACGCCCTGAGTAGGGCGAGTGTCCGAAGGAGGATCCCGAGGTGACCCATGGCTGAGGCAACCGTTCCGCGGGCCGTGGCCCGCAGTCCGCACGTGGCACCGCTGCACCGCACGCTCCGCGGGCTGCTGCGGGACCCCCTGGGCACCCTGGTCGCGCTCGCCGATGGTGCGCCGGGCCAGGTCGTCCAGCTCAACCTCGGCACGATCCGCCCCTACCTGGTCGTCGAGCCGGCGCACGTCCAGCACGTGCTGCGCGACAACGCCGCGAATTACACCCGGGCCGGCAAGAGCATGCTGTGGCAGTCCGTCCGCAAGCTGGCCGGGGACGGCATCCTCTCCGAGGGTCCGCCGTGGGAGGACAGCCGCCGGCGGCTCCAGCCGCACTTCACCGCCAAGCGGATCGATTCCCTGGTCGAGGAGATGAGCCACGCGATCAGCGAGGCGGTCGACGAGCTGGCGGGGCCGGCCCGGGACGGCACCCCCGTCGACGCGGCGACCGAGATCTCCCGGATCATCTGCCAGGCGGTGATCCGGGTCTTCTTCGGTGACAAGATCAAGGTCGCCGACGGCGTCCGGGTGGTCGCCGAGCAGGACGTCGTTGCCACGTCGCTGCGGTTCCGATTGCTCGCCCCGTTCGTGCCCGACTCCGTACCGATGCCCGGCGACCGGGCCTTCCGGCAGGCGGTACGGAACATCGACGACATCCTGCTGCCGCTGGTGCGCGCCGAGCGAGCCCACCCGGACGGCGGGGACGACATCCTGGCCGCCCTGGCCCGGGCCCGCGACGCCGACGGGCGGGAGCTGTCCGAGCAACGCGTCCGCGACGACCTGGTGTCCATGTTCGCCACGACGACGGAGACCACGTACGTCGTGCTCACCTGGCTCTTCCCGCTGCTGGAGCAGCTTCCCGACATCGCCGCCGGGCTGTACGAGGAGATCGACCGGGTGGTGGGCCCCGGCGAGGTGATCAGCCGCGAGCAGCTCGCGCAGCTCCGCTACACCCGGATGGTGCTCGACGAGCTGATCCGGATGTACCCGTCGGGCTGGCTCGTACCCCGAACGGCCGTCGCCGACGACGTCATCGGCGACACCCGGATCCGGGCCGGCGGCACGGTGGTCCTCAGCCCGTACGTCACCCACCGGCTGGCCCGGTTCTGGGAGCGGGCGGATGTCTTCGACCCGGAGCGCTTCGCGCCCGACCGGCAGCGGCGATCCCACCGGTACGCCTACTACCCGTTCGGCGGCGGCGCCCACCAGTGCATCGGGCAGTACCTGTTCCAGTTGGAGGCTCCGCTGATCGTGGCCACGCTGTTCAGCCGGTTCCGATACCGGCTGCGCACCCCCGGCATGCCGAATCCGCAGCTCGCCGCGTCGCTGCGACCGCGGGAGCGGGTGTCGATGCTGCTCACCCCGCACCGGGAACGGGTGGCGTCGTGAGCCCGTTGGCGTCCCTCAGCGCGGGAACGGACGAGCTGCGGGAGGCGTTCGAGCACGGGCGCGTCTGTGCGCTCGCCGCGCAGGGGCAGCGGGACCTGGAGCGCTGCATGGCGGAACGCGGGGATCTCTTCGGCGCGGATCCCTTCGACGCCGCCCTGGCCAGCAGCATCGCGCTGACGATGGCCTTCAGCGCGCCCTGGTGCGACGCGGCGCAGCTGCGGCTCGCGAACCGGTCGGTGGTGTGGTGCTTCGCGCTGGACTGGCAGGTGGATCACGAGATCGCCTCCACCGCCGACCTCGACCTGCTGGTGCGCCGCCAGCGCGCGGTCGCCGACGGCGGGCCGGGCGAGCCGGACGACCCGCTCGGCCGGTTCCTCGCCGAGCTGCGCGCGGAGGTGGCCGCCGCGCCGGCGTTCGCCACGGTGGGCGGAGTCTGGCGGGACGCGGTCGACCGCATGCTCGTCGCCATGCGCCGGGAGTGGCACTGGCGCGCGGATGCGGACCGCCCCGGGCTGGACGAGTACCTGGCCAACGCCGACAACCTGGCCTCCACCATGGTCAACGTGACCCACTGGACCGGCGTCGGCGGGCCGGAGGTGCACGCTCACCTCGATCGGCTGGTGGCCGCGAGCGACGCGGTGCAACGGGCCCTCCGACTGGTCAACGACCTGGCCAGCTACGAGCGGGACCTGCGCTGGGGGGACCTGAACGCCCTGATGCTGGTCGAGGACCGGTCGGTCGTCGACCAGGAGCTGGCCGACCAGGTGCGGCAAGCCACCGGCCTGATCGACGAGCTGCGCCCCGACGTACCGCGGGAGGCGACCTACCTGACCCGCCAACTCGGGTACTCCACCGGGTTCTACCGGTCCACCGACTTCTGGGGCGTCGTATGAGCGTGACGACGTCGGCGGGGGACGACGCCCGGGCCGCCGACGTACCGGATCCCGCCGGTGGGGTTTCCCGCCTGATCGCGGACGTCGTCGCGACGCCCTCGGGTCGCTCGTCCGCGTCGCCGTACGAGACGGCCCGACTGGTCGCGTTCGCACCCTGGCTGGGCTACCACGCCGAGCGGATCCGCTTCCTGCTCGCGGCGCAGCACGCCGACGGGGGATGGGGCGGTCCCGAGGGCTACGCCCTGGTGCCCACCCTGAGCGCCGTGGACGGACTGCTGGCGACGCTGGACCGGGACGAGCCGGCCGGCTGGTCCCGGGACGGCGTGCTGCACGCGGTCGACCGTGCCCTGCGCCTGCTGCTGGACCCGCTGGCCGGTCCGGCGGCCTTCCCGGCGCCCGACCTGCCGGCCTGCGACCTGATCGTCCCGGCGCTGGTCGAGCGGATCGGCGAGCGCCTCACGGACCCACCCGAGGACCTGGCCGGTTGGCGGGGAGTCCGCCCACCGACGCCCGCCGGCATGGGGGGTCGCCGCCTGGACGCGGTCCGGCGGCTGGTCCACTCTGGTTCACCGGTACCCGAGAAGCTGCTCCACGCACTGGAGGTCCTCGGCCCCGCGGCCCGGGGCCTCCCGTCCGTGAGGCCCACCCCGGTGGGGGCGGTCGGCGCGTCCCCGGCCGCGACCGCCGCCTGGCTGG
>JBARAE010000836.1:0-1952 GCA_049791715.1 Micromonospora sp. | reverse complement strand
GCGTAGGAGAGCGGACGCCGGTCGCGTCGGCGAGCTGGCTGCGGTCGCGGGGTTGCGGTTAGGGCGCCTCCGGCGGGGGCGCTCCGGCTCCAGGATGGCCGGGGCTCCGTCGGCGGGTCAGGGTCCGTGGGTGGTTACGGTAGGCCATCCCGCCTGCCATCGGCCCGGGCAAGCCGAGCAGACCCCCGCCCGACCCGCCAGCGTCCGAACCAGCCGTCAAGGTCCGCTTGACGTGGCGGGCCGGGCGGCGGCCCGCTCCCCAGAAGGGCGGGTCGACGGCACACGGGACGGCATCGCGCTATGAGGTAGCTGACCCATGGCGCGAAGGGTTAGCATCCTCCAATGTCTGGGCACGACGGAATCATCCACTTCTCGACGAACGCACAAAACTACACAACCGCCAGCGTCTCGGATGCGAGAGCAACCCGGCCCTACGTTTGTCCCCATTGTGGAGCAACGACCAATGCGGCGGTGATTGCTAATACGAACCCGAACTATTCATCAGATAATGTCACATGGAGTCGTTGTATGGGCTGCGATTTGGGCATTGTCGAGAATAACGGCACGGTCAGCCCATCCCCGTTAGTGGGGGAAAGGGTGGATGGGCTTCCGGCGGAGGTTGGAGCCGCATACCTCGAAGCCCGAAAGACTGCCGGCTGGGGTGCCTATACCTCTTGCGAGCTGATGTGTCGCAAGATACTTATGCATATTGCGGTCGACAAGGGAGCGGAAGAGGGGAAGTCATTCGTCCAATATCTCGACCACCTCCTAACCACCGGCTACATTACGCCGCCCATGAGGCCATGGCTCGATCTAATACGTACCCATGGAAATCTCTCTACTCACCGTCTTGAGGCGGCGTCTCAGGAGCGCGCTTACAACACGCTGGCTTTCACGACGCAACTTCTCCGCCTGATGTACGAGATGGACCATCGTGCACAGAGCTTCATGACACCGGGCCCCTGAGTCCGTGCCCGATACGTGCCCGATACAGCGGTCAACACCGGCCAGCGGAGGTCCCTCGCAGCGCTGGGCCGGATCGCCCAGACATCGACGACCAGCCGGCACAGCCGCGTTGTGCTCCGACGCCTGAGGGCTGTCCGGCGGTCCAGCCTACGGTGGACGGGTCGAGCCGGAGGTCCATCTGCCAGATGAAGGGTGCCCGCTCAAGGAACGCGGGCGGTGCGTGGTCGGCCGGCACGCAGTCGTCGGGGCCGGGCATGGGGGGAGGAGCGGCCGTGGCGAGCACCTCATCGATGAGCGCGCCCAGGTCGCCGTAGCTGGCCAGCACCCGCAGCCGTTCCACCTCCGTGCCGTCCTCGCCGGATTGCATCAGCCGGGCCGCGCCGGTGGAAAGGCGACGACCGGTTCGCACCGACTCGGTGCGTACCGTCGCCGGACCGGGGTGGCAGGGGGAGAGGAAGTAGGCGGTCAGGGCGAACGGGTCGCGGTGGCCGGACCGGCCGAGTTCCTCGGACAGGGCCCGGGCGGCGAGCGCGGAGAGCCGGCCGCCGTTGATACCAGCGCCGACCCGCCACCCGTTGGGCAGGACGGCGTCGAAGACCGATCCGTCTTCGCGGTGTGGAGTGACCGCTGTGGCACGGTCGAAGTCACTGCACAACGGGCCCTGATTCCGCGTTCCACCGGGTTGTCGCATCTAACTGTCTCCTTCCGCCATGGTTGGTCGAGGAAGGTGCTCGGTAGTGCCCCCGAACCGACGGGTGGCATAGACAGTGTCTACAGGAGGGTGGTAGACATTGTCTATGCCGGAGCCGGACAGCAGCCTTCGCGCTCGCTTGGTTGAGGTTGGTGTCGACCTGCTGGAGCGGGAGGGTACCCAGGCCCTCACGTTGCGCGAGATCGCCCGCCGGGCTGGGGTCTCTCATGGGGCGCCGCGTCGCTATTTCCCGACCCACTTTGCCCTGTTGGCGGCCATCGCGCAGGTGGGCTAT
>JBARAE010000835.1:0-2470 GCA_049791715.1 Micromonospora sp. | reverse complement strand
GCCGTGCGGCCGCCCTTCCTGGTACGGGCCGCCGGGCGAGCCGCTGGCGCCACCGATGGGCGGTTGGGTCATGTCTTCCCCCGGAGTGCGTGCGTGGTCGCCGCCCCCGGGCTACCGACGCGTGATCGAGCATGGCGGGCGAGCGGTGGGTCACCCGTCCGACGGGAAGGGTAGCGGTCAGCGGGCCAGTTGCCAGCCCCGCGTCGGCCGGGGTCTCCCGCGGAGGGCGGCGTCGCGCGGTGAGCGCGTGCCGCGATCGGATCATGGACGAGTCATGTGTCGCATATGTGACTGGACGTGAGCCGACGTGCGCGCCCCGTTGCCCAGCTCCCGAATCGGTCCTACCTTCATCGCTGCCGCGGATCGGGACCCCCGGGTGGCGCGGTCCGAAGCCGGACGGTGGCGGCGGTGACCAGGTACGACGGAACGTCCGGAGGTGGCGGATGCGCGACGCGGAGAGCCTGCCCGTCAACGAGCGGCCGTACCAGCGCTTCCCCGAGTCGGCCGAGGTGATCCGTACGATGGTGCGGCCCGCCGAGCGGGGCCGGGACGAGGAGGAGTCCGGGTACGTCATCCACCTGCCGGTCCGGGTCCCCGACCTGGCGACGGCCACCGCGCTGGCCGCCACCGTGGCGATCTCGTTGGGCTTCCTGCGGGAGCTCGACGCGGGCGACACCACGGTGTCCACGGCCGACGACCAGAACAACCGCCACCGTGTCTTCTGCGACCTGCTGCTGCCCGACCGCACCCGGTGCCCCCAGCGGTACGACCACGAGGGGCCGTGCGGCGAGGAGCCGGCGACGCCCGAGCAGCGTCCCGCGCCCCGGCCGTCCTGACGGACCGTAGGCTGTGCCTGAACCAGTCCATGCCAGGCAAGGGAGCCTTCACCCGATGCAGAAGTGGGAATACGCCACGGTCCCGTTGCTGGTCCACGCGACCAAGCAGATCCTCGACAACTGGGGTGAGGACGGCTGGGAGCTGGTCTCCGTGGTTCCCGGCCCGAACCCGGAGCAGCTCGTCGCCTACCTCAAGCGCCCGAAGGGCTGAGGCCGGATGAGCAACGGACCCCACGCGAAGCTCGCGGAACTCGGCCTGACCCTGCCCGAGGTGGTGCCGCCGGTGGCCAGCTACGTGCCGGCCGTCCAGTCCGGGCAGCACGTCTACGTCTCCGGCCAGCTCCCGATGGCCGAGGGCAAGCTCCTCGCCACCGGGAAGGTGGGCAACGGCGTCTCCGCCGAGCAGGCGAAGGATCTGGCGCAGCGGTGCGCGCTGAACGCCCTCGCCGCGATCGACGCGCTGGTCGGCCTGGAGAACGTGGTCAAGATCGTCAAGCTGACCGGGTTCGTCGCCAGCGCGCCCGGCTTCACCGGTCAGCCCGGTGTCATCAACGGCGCCTCCGACCTCTTCGGGGAGGTCTTCGGTGAGGCCGGCCGGCACGCCCGCAGCGCCGTCGGCGTCGCCGAACTTCCCCTCGACGCCCCCGTCGAGGTGGAGGTCATCGTCGAGGTCGCCTGACGCTCTGTCCCCGCGATCTTGCAGTCGTGCGGCCGACACATGGCCCGCAAGGGGACATAACACCAGCCGAAACTGCAAGATCGCGGGGAGTGGCGCAGGGGGTCGTACGATCGCTGCCATGGGCGGGCGTGTGACGGGAGCGGCGGGTGCTCTGGCCGACGAGCTGCCGGCCTGGGTGACGCTGCTGAGGGCGCCGAACCCGGGGCCGATGACGCTCGACGGCACGAACACCTGGGTACTCCGGGCGGCTCCCGGTGAGCCGGCCGTGGTGATCGATCCCGGGCCGGCCGACGACGCGCACCTGGCGGCGATCGCGGAGCACGGGCCGGTCGGGTTCGTGCTGATCACCCACGGGCACGCCGACCACACCGAGGGCGCGCCGCGCCTGAGCGAGCTGCTGGGCGGCGCGCACGTCCTCGCCGCCGACCCCACGCACACCATCGGCGGCCAGCCGTTGACCGCGGCGAGCGCGCTCGACGCGGCCGGCCTCACCATCCGCCTGCTATCCACCCCCGGGCACACCGCCGACTCCGTGTGCTTCCTGGTCGAGCAGGGCGACGAGCGGGTCGTCCTCACCGGCGACACCATCCTGGGCCGGGGCACGACCGTGGTCGCCCACCCCGACGGCCACCTCGGTGACTACCTGTCCAGCCTCGAGCTGCTCTCGACGTACCGGGGGATTCCGGCGCTGCCGGGACACGGCCCCGCGCTGGCCGACTGCGGTGCGGCCGCCGAGTTCTACCTCGCCCACCGCCGCGCCCGGCTCGACCAGGTCCGGGCGGCGGTCGCCGCGGGCGCGACGGCCGCGCGGGACGTGGTCGAGCGGGTGTACGCGGACGTCGACCGGTCGCTCTGGCCGGCCGCGGAGGGGTCGGTAAGGGCCCAGTTGGCCTACCTCGAACGGGAATCTCGACCGGGCCCCCACCGGTTGGACACACCGTGACCTGCCCGGTGT
>JBARAE010000834.1:0-6886 GCA_049791715.1 Micromonospora sp. | reverse complement strand
GCGCGGCGCTTCCGCCGCCGCTCTGGTGGCGGTGGCGCTGGTCGGACTGCTGGCGTGCGCACCGCGCCTGCTGCCGGCCGGTTTTCTGCGGGCCCGCCGGGGGCTGCCGACGGTGATCGGGCTGCGGGGCCTGGCCTCGGCGGCGTTCGCCGGGGCGGAGGTGGTGATCCCGCTGATGCTCTCCCGGGAGCGGGGGTTCTCCCCGACCGCGGCCGGGTTGGTGCTCACCGTCGGCGCGGTTTCCTGGTCGGCGGGCTCCTGGTTGCAGGGCCGACTGCCGGCCCCGCGGTCTGCGGCGACGCTGCCCCGGGTCGGGTTGAGCTGCATCGCCGCTGGTACGGCCACCGTCGCGCTGGCCGTCCTGCCGGCGGTGCCGGTACCGCTCGCGGTGCTGGGCTGGGCCGCCGCCGGACTCGGCATGGGGCTGCTCTACCCGTCCCTGTCGGTGCTCACCCTGGCCCTCTCCGCCCCGGATGAGCAGGGCCGGAACAGCTCGTCGCTGCAACTGGGCGACTCGTTGTTCGCCGCCACCGTGCTGGCGCTGACCGGCGCCGTGCTGGCCTCCGGCACGGCTCCCGGTCCGGCCAGCTACGCGGCCACCCTCGCGGTGGCGGCCGGCTGCGGGCTGTTCGGTGTGCTGCTCGCCGGCCGGGTGGTGGTGGCCCGGACGTCTTCCGCCTGATCGCCCTCGGCCACCTGCCGGTGTGCGCGATCCTGCCTTCGTCGTCACGGACCGCCGGGTGATCTCGTCATCCCGGCGGATGCCGGGGCGGGAGAGGGGCGATCGATGAGGGTTCTGGTCACCGGGGCGAGTGGTCGGCTCGGCCGGGTGGTGCTGCCGAGGCTGGCCGCGGACGGTGTCACGGTGCGGGCGATGAGCCGGCACCCGCGGCACGACGATCGGGTGGAGTGGGTGCCGGCGGATCTGGCCACCGGGCGGGGGCTGGCCGAGGCGGTGGCCGGCGTGGAGGCCGTGCTCCACCTGGCGTCCGCGCCGGAGCGCGGTACCCACGAGGTCGACGTGCTGGGCACCCGTCGGCTGGTCGTCGCCGCCGAGCACGCCGGCGTGCGACACCTGGTGTACGTCTCCATCGTCGGGATCGACCGGGTGCCGCTCGGCTACTACCGGCACAAGCTCGCGGCCGAGGAGGTCGTCAAGGCCGGGCCGGTGCCGTGGAGCATCCTGCGGGCGACCCAGTTCCCGGAGTTCCTCGACGAGCTGCTGCGCCGGTCGAGCCGCTTCGGCCCGGTGGTCGGGGACCGCGCGGTGCTCGCCCAGCCGGTCGACCCGGCGGAGGTGGCCGCCCGGCTCGCCGCGCTGCTCTCCGCCGGCCCGTCGTACGCGATTGAGGAGCTCGGTGGACCGCAGGTGCTCCGCTTCGACGAGGCGGTACGCGCCTGGCGGGCCGCCCGGCACTCCCGTCGCCCGCTGCTGCCGGTACGGATCCCGGGGCGACTCGGCCGGTCGCTCCGCGCCGGTGGGCTCACCACCACGGCGACTCCGACGGGTACCCGGACCTGGGCGGACCATCTCGCCGACACGTACGGGGGAACCGGCCGGTGATGAAAAGTCGGCCGGTTCCCGCCCGCCCTACCGTGGCCCCATGCTGGTTCTCGTCACCTCGGTGATCTTCTACGTGTTCGGCTTCGTCTTCCTCTACGGCGTGATCCGGCTCGGGGTGCGGCACGGGATGGAGGACCTGGAGGCGCACCGGGCCCAGGCGCTGCGGGCCGAGCAGAGCATCGTTGCGGAGGAGCGGGCCTTCGCCCGGGAGAACCGCTTCCTCACCGGCGGCTGATGCCGGCGGGTCGGCCCGCCGCCGAGCGGGTCGAGGTCGTGGGTGCGAGGATCGCATCCGTGATGGGGACCCTGAAAACCGAACCGGCCCGCACCCGGCTGGACCTGCTCGCGCCGCCGGTCGCGGCCGCGATCGAGCAGTGGCCCGCCGACGCGCCGGTGGACGTGGACGACGTGCTGGTCGCACCGATCGACGCCGAGCTGGCCGACACCGCCGCGTTCTGCGCCGCGTACGAGGTGGGGCTGGACGTGTCGGCGAACTGCGTGGTGGTCGCCGGCAAGCGGGAGGGTGAGATCCGGTACGCGGCGTGCGTCGTGCTGGCCACCACCCGGGCCGACGTGAACGGCGTGGTCCGCCGGCTGCTGAACGTGCGCAAGGCGAGCTTCGCGCCGATGGCCGAGGCGGTGGAGCTGACCGGCATGGAGTACGGCGGCATCACGCCGATCGGCCTGCCGGAGGAGTGGTCCATTCTGGTCGACTCGCGGGTGATCGCCACCCCGCACGTGATCATCGGCTCCGGCGTACGGCACAGCAAGATCGCGCTGCCCGGGCCGGCGCTCGGCGCACTGCCCGGGGCAACGGTGGTGGAAGGGCTGGCCAGGGCGGCCTGACCCGTCACGGACGTCGATGTGGTTGCACGTGAAACATCACGCCCGTCGATGCCCGACCGGGGCGGCCGGGTCAGGCCGCCGACTCCCGGCGCTCGACCTCGGTCAGCGCGGCGAGCAGCGTCTCCGGCTCCTGCGCCCCGGTGACCGCGTACTTTCCGGCCAGCACGAAGGTGGGCACGCTGCTGACCCCGATCTGGTGGGCGGCGGCCAGGTCGGCGGCGACTTCCCGCCGGCCCGCCGGGGAGTCGAGGTAGTCGCGCGCCTGGACCTCGTCGAGGCCGGCCTTCGCGGCCAGTTCGACGAGCGCGTCGCGCGAGCCGACGTCCACGCCGTCGGCGAAGTGCGCCCGGTAGAGGGTCTCCACCATCTCGGCGCCCCGGCCCTGCTCGGTGGCGAACCGGACCAGCCGGTGCGCCTCGAACGTGTTGGCCTGGACCGCCCGCTCGTAGTCCATCGTCAAGCCCACCCCGGCGGCGACCTGCGTCACCTGGGCGACCATCGACTCGGCCCGCTGCCGGCCGCCGAACTTCTCGGCCAGCGCCTCGACCAGCGGCTTCGGCTCGCTCACCGGAGTCGGGTCGAGCTGGAAGGGCCGGTAGCGGACGGTCACCTCGCCGTCGTACGACGCGAGGGCCTGCTCCAGCCGGCGCTTGCCGATCCAGCACCAGGGGCACACCACGTCCGCGTAGATCTCGATCTCCATGATCCGCACCAACCCGTTGATCAGCCGATCTGTTCCCGGACCTGGCGCTTGAGCCGGGCCAGGATGGCGGTGCCGCCGCGGACCCGCAGCGGGCTGATCGCCTGAGCCAGCCCCATCCGCTGGTAGAGATCCTCGGGCACGGCCAGTACCTCCTCGGCGCTCGCCCCGGCCAGCCCTTCGGCGAGGATGCCGGCGAACGCACGGGTGGTGGGCGACTCGGGCGGGCAGTCGAACCAGGTGGTCACCGTCCGGTCCGGGGTGACCTCGGCGCGCAGGAAGAAGGCCGTCTGGCACTCGGGCACCTGCTCCATGCCCTCGCGGTCCATCTCCGCCGGCAGCGGCGGGATGACGTCGGCGTACTCCAGGAGCATCTCCAACACCACGTCGCGGGGCGCGTCGGCGAACTCGTCGACGATCTCGGCCAGCTTGGTCGGCATCTCGGGCATCCCGTCAGGCTACCGCCGCGGACCCGGTGCCCTCGGGGGTCGGGAGGGCACCGGGTCGGCGGAGTCAGGCGTTCGGGGCCGCCTCGCTGATGTCGCTGAGCGCGGAGTTCGGGTCGAGCTGCATGGCCAGGTCGCCCAGCGAGACGATGCCGACCAGCTTCCGCTCGTTGTCGCAGACCAGCACCCGGCGGATGTTGCGTTCGCGCATCAGCGCGGCCGCCTCACTCGCCGTGGAGTGCTGCTCGATCATCACCACCTCACGGGTGACGATCTCGCCGATGGTGGTGCCGGCCGGGTCGGCCCGCTCGGCCACCGCCCGCACGACGATGTCCCGGTCGGTCAGCATCCCCGCGAGGGTGGCGCCGTCGGTGACCACCACGTCGCCGATGTCCGACTCCTTCATCACCCTGGCCGCCTCGTCCAGGGTGGTCTCCGCTGGCAGGTAGACCACCTGCTTCGTCATCACATCGCTGACCCGGTACATGAGAGCCTCCGAAACACCTCGGTCGATGACAAAGCGGTACCCGGTGGTGCGTCCGCTACACCACGCCGCCGCGCGCCCCTCGTACCTCGTCGACCAGTCGCTCGACGAGGCCGTCCAGGGGCACCTCGGTCCGCTCCCCGCCGGCCCGGTCACGCAGCTCGACGTACCCGTCGGCGAGCCGGCGGCCGACCACGACGGCGCGGGGGATACCGATCAGCTCGGCGTCGGTGAACTTCACCCCGTCCGAGACGTGCGTCCGGTCGTCGACCAGCACCCGCAGGCCCGCGGCGGCCAGCCGCCCGCCGAGGTCCACCGCCGCGTCGAGCTGCGGCCCCTTGCCGGCCGCCACCAGGTGTACGTCACACGGCGCGATCGCCGCCGGCCAGACCAGCCCCCGGTCGTCGTGGTGCTGTTCGGCGACCGCCGCCACCGCCCGGGACACCCCGATGCCGTAGCAGCCCATCGTCGGCCGGACCGGCTTCCCCGCCGGGCCGAGCACGTCGACGGCGAAGGCGTCGGTGTAGCGGCGACCGAGCTGGAAGATGTGCCCCACCTCGATGCCCCGCCGCATGGTCAGCTCACCGGTGCCGCAGGCCGGGCAGGGGTCGCCCGGGCGCACCTCGGCCGCCTCGATCGTGCCGTCCGGGGTGAAGTCCCGCCCGCAGACCACGTCGACCGCGTGCCGGCCCGGCTCGTTCGCCCCGGTCAACCAGGCGGTCCCGACCACCACCCGGGGGTCGACCAGGTAGCGGATGCCCAGCTTGGCCAACACCTGCGGCCCGATGTAGCCGCGGACCAGCTCCGTCTGCTCCGCCCAGTCGGTGAAGACGTCCACGGTGGCCGGCGCCAGCGCGGCCGACACCCGCTTCAGATCCACCTCCCGGTCACCGGGCAGCCCGATCACCAGCAGCTCGGGCTCCTTCGCGCCGGGCTGCCGTACGGTCAGCACCACGTTCTTCAGGGTGTCCGCGGCGGTCCAGTCCTGCCGCCCGCCGAGTCCGCGCGCGTTCGCCAGCTCCACCAGCGAGGCGATGGTCGGCGTCTCCGGGGTGTCGTGCACCTCCATCGCCGGGTGGGCGTCCGGGTCGCCGGCGGCCGGGGCCCGGGTCACCACCGCCTCGGTGTTCGCCGCGTAGTCGCAGGCCGTGCAGCCGACGA
Organism: Micromonospora sp.; assembly: GCA_049791715.1. GTDB lineage: Bacteria > Actinomycetota > Actinomycetes > Mycobacteriales > Micromonosporaceae > Micromonospora. The sequence continues at coordinate 1,685 of JBARAE010000834.1, read as the reverse complement.
AGGCGTCCTCGCCGACCGGCGTGGCGGCCAGGAACTCCTCCGACGCCGAGCCGCCCATCGCCCCGGACATCGCGTGGACCACCGTGAAGTCCAACCCGAGCCGCTGGAAAATCTTCTGGTAGGCGTCGCGGTGCCGGTCGTACGCCGCCTGCAGTCCCGCCTCGTCCAGGTCGAACGAGTAGGCGTCCTTCATCAGGAACTCCCGCCCGCGCAGCACCCCGGCCCGCGGCCGGGCCTCGTCCCGGAACTTCGTCTGGATCTGGAAGAGCGTCACCGGAAAATCCCGGTACGAGGTGAAGAGGTCCTTCACCAGCAGTGCGGCCATCTCCTCGTGGGTCGGCGCGAGCAGGTACTCGGCCCCCTTCCGGTCCGCCAGGGTGAAGATGTCGTCGCCGTACTCGGTCCACCGGCCGCTGATCCGGTAGGGCTCGGCCGGCAGCAGCGCCGGGAAGTGCACCTCCTGGTCGCCGATCGCCAGCATCTCCGCCCGGATCACCTCGGTCACCCGATCCAGCACCAGCTTGCCCAGCGGCAGCCAGGTGTAGCCGCCCGGTGCGGCGCGGCGGACGTAGCCGGCGCGCACCAGGAGCCGGTGGCTCGGCACCTCCGCGTCCGCCGGGTCCTCGCGCAGGGTCCGGAGCAGCAGGGTCGACATGCGAAGCAGCATCAGCGCAGCCTACGGCGGGTGTGGGCGGGCGGGCGATCCTATTCGGCGCGCGCGCCCCGGGCCAAGCTTGATCGACTCCCATTGCGGCAAGTGGGCCATCCCAAGCACCGGAAGACCCGACTTCCCGCAGCCCGAGTGGATCACGCGATCAGCGCGGGGCGCCCAGCCGACCGGAGACCGATGATCCGTTGGCCCCGCTTGAACTTTTCCTCGAACACGACGGCAACCCCGGCGAATGAGGGTGGCGTCTGGGAAGGCATCACACTGGTGCACCACCTGACCCCAAGGATCGGCTCGTGTGGACCCTCTCCTGAATGAGTTCGACTCGTTCGTGCGTCACCGCACCCCCGCGCTGCTGCGCTCCGCCTACCTGCTCACCGGCGACCAGCACCTGGCCGAGGACCTCGTCCAGTCCGCGCTGGCGCGTACCCACCGCTCGTGGAGCCGGCTGCACGACAGCGGCAACGCCGAGGCGTACACCCGCAAGACGATGTACCACCTCCAGGTCTCCTGGTGGCGGCGGCGCCGGGTACCCGAGTCGATGCCGGGCGACCTGCCCGAGCCGCGCGGAGGCGACTCGGCCCCCGACCACGCCCAGCAGACCACTCTCCGGCTCACCCTGCGGGCCGCGCTGGCGAGGCTTTCCGCCAAGCAGCGAGCCGTGCTCGTCCTGCGGTTCTTCGAGGACCGCACCGAGGCCGAGGCCGCCGACCTGCTCGGCGTCACCGTCGGCACCGTCAAGAGCCAGACCTCGAAAGCCCTCGCCAAGCTGCGCACGGTCGCGCCGGAACTCGCCGAGCTGTACGTCCTGGAAGGAACCGCCCGATGAACGACGATCGCCTCCGGTTCGACCTTGCCGAGCTGGCCGACGAGGTCACCCCGGTCGACCTGCGGGACCGGGCTCTGCGTACCTCCCGCCGCCTGGGCATCCAGCGGGCCGTGGCAACCTCCGCCGCCGCCGTGGTGCTGCTCGCCGCCGCGGCCGGCACCGCCCTCGCGGTCCGGCCGAACGGGCAGG
>JBARAE010000833.1:0-5732 GCA_049791715.1 Micromonospora sp. | reverse complement strand
CGGGTACCGGGTGCGCCATGGCGGAACTGGCAACGCTCTGGATCGTGCGGCACGGCGAGAGCACGGCGAACGTCGCGGCGACCGCGGCGGAGGCGTCGGGTGCCGAGCTGATCGACCTGACCCACCGGGACGCGGACGTGCCGCTGTCGGCCACCGGGGAGGAGCAGGCGCGGGCCACCGGCCTCTGGCTGGCCGGCCTGCCCGCGGCGCGCCGGCCCGACGTGGCGGTGGTGTCGCCGTACCTGCGGGCGGTGCAGACCGCCGACCTGGCCCTCACCGGCACCGGGATCCCGGTCAGCCGGGACGAGCGGCTGCGCGACCGTGAGCTGGGCATCCTCGACGGGCTCACCGGTCACGGGGTGCGGCAGCGGTACCCGACGGAGGCGGAGCGGCGGTCCCGGCTGGGCAAGTTCTACTACCGGCCCCCGGGCGGCGAGTCCTGGACGGACGTGGCGCTGCGACTGCGCGCCCTCCTCGGTGACCTGCGCCGCGACCACGAGGGCCGGCGGGTGCTGCTCTTCGGCCACGACGCCCTGGTCTTCCTGCTCCGGTACCTGGTGGAGGGCCTCACCGAGCCGGAGCTGATGGCGCTCACCCGGGGGTACGTCATCGCCAACTGCTCGGTCACCGGCTGGTCGGCGGACGCCGACGGGCGGCTGACCCCGGACGTGTTCAACGACGTCGCCCACCTGCGCCAGCAGGGCGCGCGTCCGACCAGGGAGGACGAGGTCCATGCCGAACCGGTCTGAGGTCCGGGTGATCACACCCGCGCTGCTGCGGGAGTGGGCCCTGCCCGTCCCGACCGGCGGCAAGGAGGCCCGCGGCACCGTACTGGTGGTCGGCGGATCCCGGTTCACCCCCGGGGCGGTGCTGCTCGCCGGGGTGGCGGCGCTGCGGGCCGGCGCCGGCGTGCTGCAACTGGCCGCCGCCGAGTCGACCGCCACCGCGCTCAGCATCCAGGTGCCCGAGGCGCTGGTGGTCGGCCTGCCGGAGACCCGCGACGGTGCCGTCGAGGGCGGGCCGGGCGACCTGCTCGGCGAACTGGTGGCCGAGGCGGACGTGGTCGCCGTCGGTCCCGGGCTCAAGGACATCGACGCCACCCGCGCCCTGCTGCACCTGGTGCTCGACGCCGCGTCGGCGGAGACGTCGCTGGTGCTGGACGCGTACGCGCTCGGCGCGCTGAGCCACGAACCGGACCTGCTGGTCGGGTCGGGTCGGCCGGTGGTGCTCACGCCCAACCTCACCGAGGCCCGGGTCCTGCTCGATCGCGAACTCGGCGACGACCTGGACGCGGAGGCCGCCGAGCTGGCCCGCCGGTACGACGCGGTGGTGTCGCTCTACGGCCACATCGCCAGGCCGGACGGCGAGGGCTGGCGGGAGGAGAGCGGCGACGCCGGTCTCGGTACGTCGGGCAGCGGCGACGTCCGCGCCGGTCTGCTCGCCGGGCTGCTGTCCCGGGGCGTCGAGCCGGCGCAGGCCGCCTGCTGGGCAGCGTTCGCCCACGCGGTGAGCGGCCAGCGCCTGGTGCCGCGGTACGGCCGGATCGGCTTCCTCGCCCGTGAGCTGCTGGACGAGATTCCCTACACGCTTGCCACCGTCTGACAGTTTTTGTCTGACCGAACGGATGTGTGTAACGCCACAATCGGCTCCCTACGCTGGTGCATCGAAGACGAGCAACCTGCCCGTCTTCCGCCGGCCCGCTGCCCGCCAGGTGGTGGGGCCCGGCTGGAACGGCACCCTGGGAGTCTGTGTGAAGAACCTCCGTCGCAAGACACTGGCCGCCGCGTCCGCCATGACGCTCGGCGTCGGTCTCGCCCTCACCAGCGGGCTGGCACCGGCAGCGGCCACCGGACCGGACACCTCCTACCTGGTCCTCGCCCCGCAGGGCGCCAACACCGACCAGGCCGCCGCCCGCGTGGCGGCCGCCAGCGGCACGGTGGTCGCCACCTACAAGCAGATCGGCGTGCTCGTCGCCCGGTCGACCAACCCGGACTTCGCCACCCAGGTGGCAGGCACGGGCGTCGAGTCGGTCGCGGCCACCACCGGTCTGGGCACCGCCCTCGACGAGGGCGAGACCGTCGAGGTCTCCGCGGCCGACGTCGCCAGCGCCACCGGCGACCCGACCACGGAGCCCATGTACGGGCAGCAGTGGGACATGAACATGATCCACGTCCCGGCTGCGCACAAGGTCACCACCGGCAGCTCGAATGTCGTCGTCGGCGTGCTGGACAGCGGCATCTCCAGCACCCACCCCGACCTGGCGACCCAGATCGCCAAGGACAAGAGCACGTCCTGCCTCGGCGGCGTCACCGACACCTCCGAGGCGGCGTGGAACCCGACCACCAGCGACCACGGCACCCACGTGGCCGGCACCATCGCCGCCGCCATCAACGGCGTCGGCGTGACCGGCATCGCGCCGGGCGTCAAGGTCGCCGCCGTCAAGGTGGTCAACGACGACGGCTACATCTACCCGGAGGCCGCGGTCTGCGGGTTCATGTGGGCCGCCACGCACGGCATGCGGGTCACCAACAACAGCTACTACATCGACCCGTGGGAGCTGAACTGCCGCTACGACGCCCGCCAGCGTCCGGTGTGGCAGGCCGTGCAGCGCGCCATCCGTTACTCGAACAGCCAGGGCGTGCTCAACGTGGCGTCCGCCGGCAACTCGAACTACGACCTGGCGCACAAGCTCTCCGACTACGGCAGCCCGGACGACGGGACGGCCGAGGAGCGGGAGAACCTCACCAGCGCGTGCATGGATCTCCCGGCTGAGGCGCCGGGCGTGCTGACGGTTTCGGCCGTCGGTCCGACCGCCCAGAAGAGCTACTACTCCTCGTACGGCCTGGGCGTGGTGGAGGTGACGGCCCCGGGTGGCGACACCCGGTTCCGTACGCAGGGCGTGAAGTCGACCCTCACCGACGCCATCCTGTCGACGACCTGGTCGCGCACCAACGGCAACGGTTGGGGCTACAAGCAGGGCACCTCGATGTCCGGCCCGCACGCCACCGGTGTCGCGGCGCTGGCGCTGTCGGCGCACCCCGGGATGACCGCGGGTGAGCTGACCGCGTTCCTGCAGGGCACCTCGGTGGCCATGTCCTGCCCGACGGGCGTCTACAACCCGGTGCCGCTGATCTCGTCGGGGCCCCACGCCTACGACGCGACCTGCTCCGGCGGGGAGCGCACCTCGTTCTACGGCGCCGGCATGGTCGACGCGTTCAACGTGGTGAAGTAGCGGTACGGCACGACCAGTGGCGGGGCCCGGCGGAATGTCGCCGGGCCCCGCTCGTTTTCGCAGCTCATCCTGCGGGTAGGGGAAGCACCGTCAGCCCAGCCCCGAGGAGGTACCGGTGTCCACCGACGCGATCGTGCTGCTCAAAGAGGACCACAAGGAGGTCCGCCGCCTGTTCAAGGCCTTCCAGGACGCCGAGGAGGGGCCGGCGAGCGAGCGGCAGAAGCTGGTCAAGCAGATCCTCGAGGCGCTGACGGTGCACACCTACCTCGAGAACGAGGTCATGTACCCCGAGGTCCGCAAGCTGGTGCCGGACATCGAGGACGACATCCTGGAGTCCTACGAGGAGCACCACGTCGCGGACGTGCTCTGCTTCGAGCTCTTCACGATGGATCCGGACGACGAGCGGTACAACGCCAAGACGACGGTGCTGATCGAGAGCGTCCTGCACCACGTCGAGGAGGAGGAGCAGGAGTGGTTCCCGAAGGTCCGCGAGGCGCTCGGGCGTAACCAGCTCCAGGAGATCGGCGAGCGCATGATCGAGCTGCGCAAGAAGGCGCCGAAGACCCCGGCCGCGCCGAAGGCGCTGAAGAAGTCGCTGGACGCGATGAGGGCCTGACCGAGTGAGGACGTGATGCGGGACCCGGCCGAGGCCGGGTCCCGCGGCCGTGCCGGGGTGCTCAGCTGCCGGAGCCGGGCTCGGTCATCTTGCGGTGCTGCTCCGCCTTGAGCTTGTCCGGGACGATCTTGCCCGCGGCGGTCTGCACCTTGTTCACGAACGACCCGGCGGAGACCTTCTCGTCCCCCTTCATCAGCGCCTCGAAGGCGTCCTCGGCCACCGTGCGCGGGTCGTCCTTCCTCCCCTGACCGACCCGGGTGTCCTCCATGTGCGCACGCTCGAAGAACTTCGTGTCCGTCGGGCCGGGCATCAGCGAGGTCACCGTCACCCCGCTGTCCTTGAGCTCGTTGCGCAGCGCCTCCGCGAACGACTGGTTGAACGACTTCGACGCGTTGTAGACGGCCTGGAACGATCCGGGCATCGTGGCGGCGATCGACGAGGTGATGAGGACCTTGCCGCTGGACGCGCCGGTCACCACGGCGAGCGGACGCCCGCTGGTCGGTGTGCTCATCGTCGTCTCTCCTCTCCCCGGGGCCGGCGTGCGCCGTTGCGAGATGCGCGGGGCCGGCCCCTGGTGCTGGTTTGCCCCGCGCCCGGCCGGCCAACCACCACGGCGCGACCCGCCCGAGGTGTCGGAGGTGCACCCGGCGGGCCCGGGCGGACCCGGTAGGATCGGCGCGGGCCGTGACTGGCGCGTGGGGATGGAGCACCATCGGGAAGCGGTCCCGTCATGAGGACGCACGCCGAGCGCCTGGGCCTTCCGCACGTCAGTAGGAGGTCGCATGTCGCTGAACGCCGAATCCACCGCCTTCCGCAGCGCGCTCGAGGTGATCCGCGCCGTCGAGCCGCGAGTGGCCGACGCCATCGGGGCGGAGCTCACCGACCAGCGTGAGTCGCTCAAGCTCATCGCCAGCGAGAACTACGCCTCGCCGGCCACCCTGCTGGCCATGGGGAACTGGTTCAGCGACAAGTACGCCGAGGGCACCGTCGGCCGCCGCTTCTACGCCGGCTGCCAGAACGTGGACACCGTCGAGGCGCTCGCCGCCGAGCACGCCCGCGAGCTGTTCGGCGCCGCGCACGCGTACGTCCAACCGCACTCCGGCATCGACGCCAACCTGGTGGCGTTCTGGGCGATCCTGGCCGACCGCGTCGAGTCCCCCGCCCTGAAGAAGGCCCAGGTACGCCAGGTCAACGACCTCACCGAGGCGGACTGGTTCGCGCTGCGCCGGGAGCTGGGCAACCAGCGGATGCTCGGCATGTCGCTGGACGCGGGCGGTCACCTCACCCACGGCTTCCGGCCCAACATCTCCGGCAAGATGTTCGACCAGCGCAGCTACGGCACCGACCCGCGCACCGGTCTGATCGACTACGACGCGGTACGGGAGACCGCCCAGGAGTTCAAGCCGCTGGTGTTGGTCGGCGGCTACTCCGCGTACCCGCGCAAGGTGAACTTCCGGATCCTGCGGGAGATCGCCGACTCCGTCGGCGCCACCTTCATGGTGGACATGGCACACTTCGCCGGCCTGGTGGCGGGCAAGGTCTTCACCGGTGACTTCGACCCGGTACCGCACGCCCACATCGTCACCACCACCACACACAAGTCGCTGCGCGGCCCACGCGGCGGCATGGTGCTCTGCCAGCCGGAACTGGCTGACCAGGTGGACCGGGGCTGCCCGATGGTGCTCGGCGGCCCGCTGCCGCACGTCATGGCGGCGAAGGCGGTCGCCCTGGCCGAGGCCCGCCGGCCGGACTTCGCCGACTACGCGCAACGGATCGTCGACAACGCGCAGGCGCTCGCCGAGGGGCTGCTGCGGCGCGGGGCCACGCTCGTCACCGGGGGCACCGACAACCACCTGGCGATCATCGACGTGACCGGGTACGGCC
>JBARAE010000832.1:0-8434 GCA_049791715.1 Micromonospora sp. | reverse complement strand
GACCGAGCCGGCGCGCCAGCCGGGCGGTGAGGACGGCGGCGGCCACCGCGGCGACCGCCGCGAACCAGCCCACCCAGACGAGCTGAGCGGGCCACCGGTTGACCGAGCCGTCGGTGAACGCGCCGGTGAGGCGCACGATGCCGAACCCGTACGCGATGCCGAGCTGGCCGGCCCCGGCCAGCACGCTCACCCCGAATGCCGTGAGTAGCAGCCTGCCCCACGTCCGAAAGGCCATGTCGGGCACGTTACGGCCCGGTGCGCCCGATCGCCACCGTGGCACACGGGAAGCGGCGCGCCGCGATTGAGCTGGTTACTTCAGCTCCACCAGGCGGGCCAGATAGGTGGTGTCCCCGACGTTGGTCAGCATGTGCACGGCACCCGGATCGCGGTACACCACACCGCCGGTGGGTTCGTCGGCGTCGATGCGCGTCCCGTCGACGGTCTGGATCACGTTCTTCGCGCCCTGCACGGCGATCACCAGGTACGGGTGGTCGTGCCGGTGCAGCGGCTGGCGCTCACCCGGCTCGAGGCGAATGTGCCAGACGCGTACCCGGTCGTTTTCGTAGACGACCTCCTGCCCGACCGGGCCGAGTTCGACGTCCTGGGAGAGCTCGGTCATCGGGTTCCGTCCAGCTGGGGGAGCACCTCGGCGGCGATGAGCTCCAGGTGGTCGAGATCGGCGAAGTCGATCAGGCGCAGGTGCACGCGGGTGGCACCGATCGCGGCGAACTCGCCCAGCCGGTCCACCAGCTGGGCCGGGGAGCCGACCACCGGGTCCTCCGGCGGCAGCGCGCTCTTGACGTGCAGCGGCGCGGCCCGTCGCTGCGCCTCCGCGTCGGTACGCCCGATCGCCACCACCACACCGGCCGAGAGCACCAGCGGCGCCCGTCCCGAGCCGGTACGGCCGACGCGGTCGCACGCCTCGATCACCCGCTCGTACGCGGTGGCCGTCTCGGCGACGGTCTTGAACGGCATGTTGAACTCGTCGGCGTACCGGGCGGCGAGCTCGGGGGTGCGCTTCGGTCCGCGACCGCCGACGATGACCGGCGGGCCGGGGCGCTGCACCGGCTTCGGGAGCGCGGGCGCGTCCACGAGGCGGTAGTGGTCGCCCTTGAAGCTGTACGTCTCGCCGGACGGGGTGGCCCACAGCCCGGTGAGGATCTCGAGCTGCTCGGCCAGCCGGTCGAACCGCTCGCCCACCGGCGGGAAGGGGATGCCGTACGAGGTGTGTTCCCGCTCGTACCAGCCGGCGCCGATGCCCAGCTCGACGCGTCCGCCGCTCATCTGGTCGACCTGGGCCACCATCACGGCCAGCGGGCCGGGCAGCCGGAAGGTGGCCGAGCTGACCAGCGTGCCGAGCCGGATCCGGGAGGTCTCCCGGGCCAGCGCGGCCAGCGTCAGCCAGGCGTCGGTCGGGCCGGGCAGGCCCGCGTCGTCGCCCATCGACTGGTAGTGGTCGGCCCGGAAGAAGCCCTCGAAGCCGCCCGCCTCGACCAGCCGCGCGAAGCGCAGTTGGTCGTCGTAGCTCGCTCCCCGGTGCGGCTCGGTGAAGACCGACACCCGCATGGTCACCGCCCTCCCACGCCGGCCGGAGCCGGCGCATCCGTCCCGCCGCCCGCCGCGCGCTGCTGCGGTGCGCCCGGCTGCGGGCCGTCCTGTTTCATCAGCAGTTCGTGCAGGTCGGCGCTGACCCGGGCCACCTCGGCCAGGTGCGCGTTGCGGCCGAGGGTGCGCGGCCGGGGGATGTCCACCTGGACCACCTTGCGGATCCGCCCGGGACGCGGGCTGAGCACGACCACCCGGTCGGCCAGCAGCACCGCCTCGTCGATCGAGTGGGTGACGAAGACGATGGTCGCCTTCGTCTCCATGTGCACCCGCTGGAGCTCGCCGGAGAGTTCCTCCCGGGTGAGCGCGTCGAGCGCGGAGAAGGGCTCGTCCATGAGCATCACCCGCGGCTCGCCGATCAGCGACCGGCAGAGCGACACCCGCTGCTGCATGCCGCCGGAGAGCTCGTGCGGCAGGCGCTTCTCGAAGCCGCCCAGCCCGGCCATCTCCAGCAGCTCCCGGGCGCGTTCCCGGTGCTTCGCCCGGCTCCAGCCGAAGATCTCGACCGGCAGGAGGACGTTGTCGAGCACCGAGCGCCAGGGGAGCAGAGCCGGGCGTTGGAACAGCATCGCGATGTCCCGGCGTGGCTTGGTGATCGGCGTACCGGCGACGGTGATCGCGCCTTCGCTGACCGGCAGCAGCCCAGCGATCATGCGGAGCAGGGTCGACTTGCCGCAGCCCGATCGGCCCAGGACCGCGACGAACTCGCCCTCGGCCACGTCGAGGTCGATGCCGCGCAGTGCCTCGACCCGGCCCGAACGGCCGTCGAAGGTGCGGGACACCCCGGCCAACCGGATCATCTCCGAGGCCTCCCTCCTGCTCGACGATGACGAGCCCGGCAAGGGTAACCGGCGACGGTCCCTATAGCACCGTCCGGGGTGGACGTCAGTCACTTTCCTTTACGCAACTTCGTTTCCGTTCCGCAACCGAGACGGTCGCGGTGCCGAAACTGGCCTTCTCGTACGCTGTCGGCGCGAAGAGTCCCCTCACGACGGTCGACCCGGCTCACCCCTTCCGCCGGCACCGTCGGACCCACGACCCGTCCGGGTGAACATGACCTGGTCGGAAAGGACATGGTGCACTGATGAGAAGGCTGACCCGTACGGTCGCGGCCGCGGCGCTGGCCACCGCCCTCGCGCTGGTCTCCGCCTGCAGCAGCGGCTCGGACAAGTCCGACGACGCCAGCAGCGCGGGCGGTGCGAAGCTGGAGAAGGTGACTTATCTCACGTCGTTCGGCAACTTCGGCCGCGACTCCTACGCCTGGGTGGCGAAGGAGAAGGGCTTCTTCAAGGATGCCGGCTTCGACGTCGAGATCAAGCCGGGCAAGGGCACCGGCGCGGTCATCCAGACCGTCGTCGGCGGCCAGGCCGACTTCGGCCCCATCGACCTGACCGGTGGTCTGCTTCAGCTCGGCAACGGTGACGCCAAGGACTTCGTCGCCGTGGCGGCGATCCAGCAGCGCACCATGGCCGCCATCGTCTCGGTCGAGGGCAAGAACATCGCCACCCCGAAGGACCTGGAGGGCAAGAAGCTCGCCGACACCCCCAGCTCCGTCGTGCGCAACCTCTTCCCGACGTACGCCAAGCTGGCCGGCATCGACGCCAGCAAGGTGACCTGGGTCAACGGTGAGCCGCAGACCCTGATGGGCACGCTCGCCTCCGGTGCGGTCGACGGCATCGGCCAGTTCGTGGTCGGCCAGCCGACCGTGGAGGCGGTGACCAAGAAGAAGCCGGTCGTGCTGCCCTACAGCAACGTGATGCAGGACCTCTACGGCAACGCGCTGATCACCTCCACGAAGATCGCCAAGGAGAAGCCGGAGATGGTCAAGCGCTTCACCGCGGCGCTGCTCAAGGGCCTCGAGTACGCCCTGGCCAACCCGCAGGAGGCGGCGGAGATCCTGAAGAAGAACGAGCCTGCCACCGTGACGGCGGCGGCCGCCGCCGAGCTTCAGCTCATGGCCGCGTACGTCCGCTCCAGCAACTCCGGCACCGTCCTGGGCACCCTGGACAGCGGCCGGGTGGCGAAGAGCATCGCGCTGCTGCAGGGCGCGGGTGCGCTCAAGCAGAACCTCACCCCCGACCAGATCATCGACTTCGACCTCGTGCCGAAGGCCTGACCGATCGGCTCGGACAACGGGGGTGCGGCCCGCCGGGCTTCCGGTGGGGCGCACCCCCTTCGCGTGCCGGTCGTCGCGCCGGTCGAGGAGAGGAGGACACGTTGACGGAGCTGACCCGTACGCCGGCCGCCGCGCCGGTACCGGAGGCAGCCGCGCCGGAGGCCGCCGTGCCGCGCCGGGGCGGCGTACGCCCCGCGGCGGTGGCACTGCCCGCGCTCGGACTGGTGATCGCGGTGTCGGTCTGGTGGCTGGTCACCTCGGGCCTGCACCTCGTCCACCCGGCGTCCCTGCCACCGCCGCAACTGGTGTGGAGTTCGCTCATCGGCACCCGGGAGGTGCTGGTCCCGGCGCTGGGCATCACCACCGGCATGACCGTCCTCGGCTTCCTGCTCTCCACGATCGCCGGCGTGCTCATCGGCATGGCACTGGCCGCCTCCCGGCGGGCGGAGCGGATGTTCGCGCCGCTGCTGGTGGCGATCAACGCGGTGCCGAAGATCGCGCTCGGCCCGCTGCTGGTGGTCTCGGTGGGGTGGGGTGAGAAGCCGATCCTGACCATGGTCTTCCTGCTCTGCTTCTTCCCGATCGTGCTCTCCACCGCCACCGGGCTGACCACCACCCCGGCGGACCTTGCCGACCTGGCCCGCTCACTGAATGCGTCGTGGTGGCAGTCGTTCCGCAAGGTGCGGTTCCCGGCGGCCCTCCCGCAGATCTTCGTGGGGCTGAAGGTGGCCATGCCGCTCGCCGCGATCGGCGCGGTGATCGGAGAGTTCTACTCGGACAAGCCGGGGCTGGGCTACCAGATCCTGCAGTACAACGGGATCGGCGACACCGCCACGGCGTGGGCGGCGATCGTGCTGATCGCGGCGATGAGCATCCTGCTCTACGCCGCCCTCAGCTTCGTCGAACGCCTCGCCCTCCCCTGGGTGAAGGCGACCACCTCGGCCCGCTGACCCACACCCACCACCGCAGGTGGGCACTCAGCCGGCCAGACGCCACCGACCACCCCGCGCGACCAGCGTCGTCAGCGCCTGGGGCATCAGGCCGGAGTGGTTGTCCGGAGTCATCCGGATCGGGCCGGAGAGGCCGTCGAGCTGCGAGGTCTCCAGGACGTCCCGCAGGCCGTCCCGGTTGACCTGGCCGGCCGGTCCACCGGCCCGCAGCTCGGAGTCCGCGATGAGCTGGACCGCGTCGGCGGCGAAGGAGGACGAGCCGTTGTACCCGCCGAACCGCGCGGTGTAGTCCTGGAACCACTGCCGGCGGGCCGCCTTGGCCGGGGTCGTGGCGATGACGTCGTCGATCACCATGGTCTGGGTGAAGATCAGCGTGGCCTTCTCGGTGGACCGGGCGGAGGCGCCGAGGAAGAGGTCGCCGGCGGCGGAGGCGTCGAAGAAGAGCGGCCCGGTGAAGCCGGCCTGCCGGGCGCCGGCGGCGGCCAGGGCGGCCTGTTCCGGCGGGGCCCAGACGATCAACGCGTCCGGCTTGCGGGCGACGAGTTCCTCGACCTGGCTGGTCACGTCGGTGTCGGTGGGGCGTACCGCCTCCGCCCGGAGCAGATTCACACCGGCCTTGTCGAACTCGCCGCGCAGCGCGTTGAGCCCCTCCTGGCCGTAGTCGTCGGCGGTGTGCAGCACCGTCACCCGGTCGATACGGCGGCGGGTCAGTTCGGTGGTGAGCGTACCGGCGCTGTCGGCCGCGCTCGGGGCGAGCTTGAACATGTAGCGGCGCTGTCCGACCGGGTCCGTGATCGCGCCGGAGGACGCCAGTGCGATGGTCGGAATGCGCTTCTCGTTGACGGTCCGCGCGGCACCCACCGCACATTCGTTGCAGCCGCCCATGATGATCGCGGTGACGTGGGAGTCGTTCGTGAAATCGTTGATGTTGCGCAATGATTCCGCGACGTCGGAGCGGTTGTCCTTCACCGTGAGCTGGATCTTCCGGCCGCCCAGTGCGCCGGATGCGTTCAACTGCTCGATCTTCAGTTCCAGGGCCCGCTGGTACACCTTGCCCACCGGCGCCGCGGCACCGGAGAGTTCGAGGTCCGCGGCGATCACGATGGGGCTCGTGTCCTGCTGCTCCTCGCCGAACTGGCAGCCGGTGAGCGTGGTGGCCAGCACGGCCGAGGCGAGCGCCGCGACGCTCGCGGAGCGGATGGGGCTCAACTCAGTCCTCCAGGTGCGGCGCGGGCGCAGCCCGATCACCGCCGCTTGTCCGTCCTCAGTAGAGAAACGGGATTGGTCTGCCGTACGGTGTGCGCGAAGCCTGCAAAACCTTGCCAATGCCGGGCCCTGTGGTCAAGCGCGGATGCGGGGAGCCGTTTCGGGACGCTGATCCCACATTGTGGGGTCAGCGAATGTTTACGAGCGCCCATCATCCAGATGCGACAGACCACTCTGGAGGAACATCCCCTGTTCAGGGGGCCTGGAGAATAGAAGGTATCAGTTGACCGGACCCCGGGGTGAAGCCCTTGCGACCGTTTCCTGCCCCACTGCGGCTTCCCAAACAGGATCTTCTCTGATGAAATCGCGGCCGTGCCGCGCGTGGCGCCGGCCGCCGCACCAGGCACGGGTCGGCGGGTCAGGCGGGGGAGAAACGACGGAGGCGATGTCGTGAGCACCGGACCTACGACCCTGCCCGAGAGCCGCGGCGCCGCGCAGCGCGACCGGCGACGCCGGTTGCCCCGGCTGCGGGACGCGCGGATCCGGTCCAAGCTCGCGCTGATCCTCGTCGTTCCGGTCGCCGCCGTCATCGCGCTGGCGACGATCCGACTCGTGTCGGTCGGCGAGGGCGCCTACGACGCCACCCGGGTCCGCTCCCTCACCGCGCTGTCGATCGACATCTCGGCCCTCACCCAGGACCTGCACAAGGAGCGGATGTCCGCGGCCGCCTACCTCGCGACGCCCGAGCAGAAGCCGGACGAGTACAACCTGCGGGTCCGGCGTACCGACGAGCGGATCGCGGCGTACCGGGAGGAGCGCGAGCAGCTCGGTGACGTGCCGACGGCGGTCCGCGACCGGCTCAAGGTCATCGACGACCACCTGGCGACGCTGAACGGCACCCGGCAGGAGGTGCTGGACCGCCGGCAGATGCCGGTGGCCGAGGCGAGTCTGCGCTACGGCATCATCCTCGGCGACCTCGTCTCGTACGGCGACACGCTCGCCCAGCAGAGCGGCGGCGAGCGCCTGGCGGACGCCCGTCGGGCGGTGGCCGCGTTCGCCCACGCCAAGGCGGCCGTCGCCGAGGAGCAGGCGGTGGCCTTCACCGCACTGAACGCGGGCCGGCTCGACGAGGAGCAGTTCTCCTCCTTCGTGGCGACCCTGACCAGCCAGCAGGAGGCGTTGCTCGCCTTCTCCCGCGCCGCCGGGCCGGACCAGCGGAACCTGGTGAACGGCACGGTCTCCGGTGACGCGGTGGTGCTCGCCGACCGGGTCGCGACCGACCTGTCCCGCTCGGTCGGACAGTCCCCGCTGGTGACGCGGGACGACGCGGCCGCCGCCATCGGCGCCGTCAACGACCTGATGCGGTGGGCCGAGATCCGGCTCCAGGAGCGGCTGCTCGCGGAGGCCGACCAGGCCCGCACGGACGTCATCCGGCAGGCGGTCGTCGAGAGCCTGCTCGTGCTGCTCACCCTGCTCATCGCGGTGACGCTCGCCGTGGTCCTCGCCCGGTCACTGAACCACTCGCTGCGCCGACTCCGCGAGGGTGCCCTGTCGGTGGCCAACCACGACCTGCCGGACGCGGTCAGCCGGCTGCAGACCGTCAACGCCGTCGGCGACGGCGGTGTGGAGGAGATCGTCCAGCAGGTCCGGGACCCGATCCAGCTCAGCAACCGCGACGAGATCGGCCAGGTGGCGCTGGCCTTCAACGTGGTTCACCGGGAGGCCGTCCGGGTGGCGGCTGAGCAGGCCGCGCTGCGCACGAGCGTGTCGGCGATGTTCCTCAACCTCGCCCGGCGCAGCCAGAGCCTCGTCGACCGGATGATCGGCGAGCTGGACGCGATCGAGCGCGGCGAGGAGGACCCGAAGCGCCTCGCCCAGCTCTTCGAGCTCGACCACCTCGCCACCCGGATGCGCCGGAACGACGAGAACCTGCTGGTGCTGGCGGGTGCCGACTCGGCCGTGCCGCGCCGCGACGACGCGCTCCTGGTGGACGTGCTGCGAGCCGCGCAGTCCGAGGTGGAGCTCTACAACCGGATCGAGTTCGGTACCGTCGACACCGACATCTCAGTCGCCGCGCAGGCGGTCAACGACGTGGTCCGTCTGGTCGCCGAGCTGCTGGACAACGCCACCCGGTTCTCGCCGCCGAACACCACCGTGGTGGCCGACGGCCGGCGGATCCGGGACTACGTGCTGATCCAGGTGGAGGACCGCGGCCTCGGCCTCACCGACGAGCAGCTCGACTCGCTGAACCGGCGGCTCGCCGCCCCGCCGACGGTGGACGTCGCGGCGTTCCGGCTGATGGGCCTGGCCGTGGTGAGCCGGCTCGCGTCCCGGTACGGCATCCGGGTGGAGCTGCGCCGCAACGTGGAGGGCGGAACCGTCGCCCAGGTGACCCTGCCCAACTCCACGGTGGTGCTGCCGGCGACCCGCGGCCGTGATCAGGTCATCGGCCGACCGCGCCAGCCGCTGGCCGTCGAGCAGACCCCGCTGACGCCGGTCGGCCACGCCGAGCCGTTGGCCGGTGCCGGGCGCACCGCCGCGCCCAGCCTGACCGAGC
>JBARAE010000831.1:0-6125 GCA_049791715.1 Micromonospora sp. | reverse complement strand
GCACCGACCTGCCGCCCGGCTTCGACCCGCGGGCCCGGCGGCTCTTCGCCCGCGCCGCGGTGCTGGACCGGGTGCTCGCGCTCGCCGGGCACAGCGCGCCCGGCGGGGCGATCAACAACTACGAGGCCCAGCAGCGGGACGCCGCGCTGCGCCCGCTGACCACCGCCTGCCGGCAGGCCCTGGTGGCCGCCTGCAACGCCCCGCTGCGCCCCTGAGGCCGGTCAGACCTCGTCGATCAGGTCGGCGACGGAGTCGACGATCCGCGACGGCCGGTACGGGTACCGCTCCGCCTCCGTGCGGCTGCTGATCCCGGTGAGCACCAGGATCGTCTCCAGCCCGGCCTCCAGCCCGCAGAGGATGTCGGTGTCCATCCGGTCACCGATCATCGCGGTGCTCTCCGAGTGGGCGTCGATGGTGTTCAGCGCCGAGCGCATCATCATCGGGTTCGGCTTGCCGACGAAGTACGGCTCCACCCCGGTCGCCTTGGAGATCATCGCGGCGACCGAGCCGGCGGCCGGCAGCGCACCCTCCACCGACGGGCCGGTGGCGTCGGGGTTGGTACAGATGAACCGCGCGCCGTCGTTGATCAGCCGGATCGCCTTGGTGATCGCCTCGAAGCTGTAGGTGCGGGTCTCCCCCAGCACCACGTAGTCGGGCGCGAAGTCGCTGAGCACGTAGCCCACCGCGTGCAGCGCCGTGGTCAGGCCGGCCTCCCCGATCACGTACGCGGTGCCGCCGGGCCGCTGGTCGTCCAGGAACTTGGCGGTGGCCAGCGCGGACGACCAGATCGCCTCCTCCGGCACGTCCAGCCCCATCCGCACCAGCCGGGCCTGCAGGTCCCGCGGCGTGTAGATCGAGTTGTTCGTCAGCACCAGGAACGGCTTGCCGGAGGCCCGGAGCCGCTTGACGAACTCGGGCGCGCCGGGCACCGGCTGGCCCTCGTGCACCAGCACGCCGTCCATGTCGGTGAGCCAGCTCTGCACCGGCTTGCGGTCATGCATCAGTGGTCCCCAGGGGTGTCGGAGGTCGGTCGAGGCTCAGGGACGGCGGGCCGGGGGGACACAGCACGGCGTGGGGCAGGTGTCCCACATCGGCAGCTCACCGAGGCGGCGGCGCAGCCGCTCCCCGTCCGGCGCGGTCCGCTCGGCCACCAGCTCGCGGACCATCGCCACGAAGCGCGGGTCGGTGCCCGGGGTGCCGGCCCGGACGAACTCCAGACCGAGCTGCTTGGCCGTCTCCAGGGCCTCCGTGTCGAGATCCCAGACCACCTCGAGGTGGTCCGAGACGAACCCGATCGGGCTGACCACCACGCCGGTCACGCCCTGTTCGGCGAGGCTGCCCAGGTGGTCGTTGATGTCCGGCTCCAGCCACGGCACCTGCGGCGGGCCGGACCGGCTCTGCCAGACCAGGTCGTACGGCAGGTCGGGGGCGGCCGCCGCGTGCACCAGCCGGGCGGTCTCCTCGAGCTGCGCGGTGTACCGGCCGCCGTGCGGACCGGCGGTGGCGGCCGCCGAGACGGGGACGGAGTGCGCGGTGAAAACGATCCGGGTGGTGTCCCGCTTCGCCGGGTCCAGCTGGGCCAGCGCGGCCTTCACCGCGTCGGCGTGCGGCTCGACGAAACCGGGGTGGTCCCAGAACTGCCGCAGCTTCTCGATCACCGGGGCGTCCTGACCGACCGCGGCCCGGGCCGCGGCGATGTCCTCCTGGTACTGACGGCAGGAGGAGTAGCCGCCGTACGCGCTGGTGACGAAGGCGAGCGCCCGCTTGACCCCGTCGTCACGCATCTGCGCCACGGTGTCGGCGAGCATCGGGTCCCAGTTCCGGTTGCCCCAGTAGACGGGCAGATCGACGCCGTGGGCGGCGAAGTCCGCCCGGATCGCGGCGAGCAGCTCCCGGCACTGCTGGTTGATCGGGGAGACTCCGCCGAGGTGCAGGTAGTGCTCGGCGACCTCGGCCAGCCGCTCCGGCGGCACGCCCCGCCCCCGGGTCACGTTCTGCAGGAACGGCATCACGTCCTCGGGCCGCTCCGGGCCGCCGAAGGAGACCAGCACCAACGCGTCGTACGCCATGTGCCCATTCTCTCCCGACGGCCGTGACGGTCCGGCGACCACCCCGGGACGGCCGGGTTTCGGTCCTGTCTCAGGCACCGATCGCGTGGTAGCCGCCGTCGACGTGGACGATCTCGCCGGTGGTGGCCGGGAACCAGTCCGACAGCAGCGCCAGGCAGGCCCGGGCGGCGGGCTCCTGGTCGGTGAGGCTCCAGCCGAGCGGGGCGCGCTCGGTCCAGGCGTCCTCGAACTGGTCGAAGCCGGGGATGGACTTGGCCGCGATGGTGCGCAGCGGCCCCGCCGCCACCAGGTTGCTGCGGATGCCCTGCTTGCCGAGGTGCAGCGCCAGGTAGCGGGAGGCGGATTCCAGGCCGGCCTTGGCCACGCCCATCCAGTCGTAGACCGGCCACGCCTTGGTGGCGTCGAAGGTCAGGCCGACCACCGCGCCGCCCGGCGACATCAGCGGCAGCGCCGCCATGGCCAGGGACTTGTAGGAGTACGTGGAGACCTGCAGTGCGGTCGCCACGTCCTCCCACGGCGCGTCCAGGAAACCGCCGCCGAGGCAGCTCTGCGGGGCGAAGCCGATCGAGTGCACCACCCCGTCGAGGCCGTCGACGTGCTCACGGACCTTGTCGGCGAGGCCGGCGAGGTGCTCGGCGTTGGTCACGTCGAGCTCGATCACGGGGGCCGGCTCGGGGAGCCGCTTCGCGATCCGCTCGACCAGGGACAGCCGCCCGAAGCCGGTGAGCACGACCTGGGCGCCGTTCTCCTGGGCGAGCTTCGCCACCGAGAAGGCGATCGAGGCGTCGGTGATGACGCCGGTGACCAGCAGCCGCTTACCGGCGAGCAGTCCGGACATGTGCAGTTCCCTCCGTCTTTCTCAGTGGCCCATGCCGAGGCCGCCGTCGACCGGGATGACGGCGCCGGAGATGTAGCCGGCCGCGTCCGAGGCGAGCCAGGCGACCACGCCGGCGACCTCCTCCGGGGCGGCGAACCGGCCGGCCGGGATGGCCTTGCGGTACTCGGTACGGCGATCCTCGGGCAGCGCGGCGGTCATGTCGGTGTCGATGAAGCCGGGCGCGACCACGTTGGCGGTGATGTTGCGGCTGCCCAGCTCGCGGGTGATCGAGCGGGCCACGCCGACCAGGCCGGCCTTGCTGGCCGCATAGTTGACCTGACCCGGGCCGCCGTAGAGGCCGACCACCGAGGAGATGAAGATCATCCGGCCCCACTTCGCGCGGAGCATCTTCGCCGAGGCCCGCTTGGCGCAGCGGAACGCGCCGGTCAGGTTGGTGTCCACGACCCGGGTGAACTGTTCCTCGGACATCCGCATCAGCAGCGTGTCGTCGGTGATGCCGGCGTTGGCGACCAGGACCTCCACCGGCCCCAGCTCGGCCTCGATCGTGGTGAAGGCCGCGTCGACGGAGGCGGAGTCGGTGACGTCACACGTCACGCCGAAGAGCCCCTCCGGTGCGTCACCGCTGCGGTGGGTCACCGCCACCCGGTCGCCCTGCTTGGCGAAGGCCTGCGCGATGGCCAGGCCGATTCCCCGGTTTCCGCCGGTCACCAGCACGGTGCGGGCCACGGCTCCCCCTCTGCTCAGTTGATCCACGGTCGGTCCGGAGCCTAGGGGTTACCGACAGGTAAGCGCTAACGGAGTGGGCGCGCACGCCGGTCGGATGACCCACCGGACGGGGCCGTGTGGACCGGTCGGCCGAGTGCGGGGAGAGCGCGTCCCGGGTGTACGATGATCAGCGTTTGCGGGCCTCCGCGTGGCCCGCATTCCGGGCCCCGCCGACCGCAGGAGGTGATCGCTGTGCGAGATAGCGATCCTCCCAGTCGTGGCCGGGCCGATCGTCAGCCCCGCTGAGCCACGACTCAGTCAGGCGAGCTGACCCAGCTCCCGCTCCCCGCCCCGCCCGTGTTCCTCGACCTTGAGCCGGGGCGACCGCGCTGCGCCGCCCTCGGGCCGCGGAGGAGCCACCCGGTCACGACTTCGTGTGCGCGTCCTGATCCACCCCCTCGCGGTCCGGCACGTCCACCCCGGACCGTCCAGTCGCCACGGAGCAGTCCCATGAGCCGTTACGTCGCACCGCTGGGCTTCACCCTCGCCGCCGTCTGGGTGGCGGTCCTCTTCGTCCTGGCCGGCGGCGGTCACTGACCTCCGCCGGCCCTCGGCCGCGCCGCTCAGAGCAGGCGGGACGACCAGAGCAGACTGAGCGCACCCGCGCAGAGCGCGAAGAGCAGCGCGATCCCCGCGTACCACTGGGTGACCTCGCGCGGCTCCGTGCGGAACCCGATCGAGCTGCCCATGTCCTGGTAGACCTGCTTCAGCTCGCTCACCGACGCGGCCTCGTAGAAGAACCCCTCGGTGGTCTCCGCGAGCTGCGCCAGGGCCAGCCGGTCCACCGGCACCCGCTGGAGCTGGCCGCCGATGTCCACCTGCCCGGCGTCCGTGCCGAACGCGATCGTCGAGACCGGTACGTTCGCCGCCTGCGCCGCCGCGGCCGCCTCCTCCACCGACCGCCCGGACGTGCGGTACCCGTCGGAGAGCAGCACGATCCGGGCCGGCGGAACGCCGGCCGCACCGTCGGCGGGCACCGAGCGGATCGCCTCCAGGCAGGTGAAGACCGCCTCCCCGGTCGCCGTGGACTCGGCCAGCACCAACCCGTCGATGGCGGTGGTCACCGCCGACCGGTCCTTGGTCGGCGACACCAGCACGTTCGCCGACTTGGCGAACGAGACGAGGCCGACGTTGTAGCTCTTCGGCAGCTCGCCGACGAACTGCTTGGCCGCCTCCTGCGCCGCCTCCAGCCGGTTCGGCGCCACGTCGTCGGCCTGCATGGAGAGCGACACGTCGATGGCCAGCATGACGGTGGCGCGTTCCAGCGGCTCCTTGGTGTCGACCGCGGGCCGGGCCATGGCGGTGGCCAGCACCAGCAGGCCGAGCAGGAACGCGGTGGCCGCCGCGTGCCGTCGCCAGCCCAGGCCCTTCGGCGCGAGGGTGCGCAGCAGGTCGACATTGGTGAACCGCATCGCGTACGCCCGGCGGTGCAGCTGCCGCCACACGTACGCGGCGGCGAGGGCGAGCACCGGCAGCACGGCCAGCAGCCACCACGGTTGCAGAAAACGGATCATCGTGTCGTCCCTCGGGTGCGGGCGTGCCGCTGCGCGGCCACGAAACGCACCATGTCCAGCAGCCAGTCTCGGTCGGTACGCAGTCGCAGGTGGGCGGCGCCGGCCGCGCGCAGCTCCGCGGCGATCGCGGCGCGCTGGGCAGCCGCCGCGTCGGCGTACCGGCGGCGCAGGCGCGGGTCGGCGGTCTGCACCTCGTGCAGCTCCCCCGTCTCCGGGTCGACCACCGGCAGCACCCCCACGTCGGGCAGCTCCAGCTCGCGCGGGTCGACCACCTCGATCGCCAGCAGGTCGTGCCGGACCCGCAGCTTACGGATCGGCCGGCCCCACTGCTGGGGCGGTGCCAGGAAGTCGGAGATGACCACGGCCACGCCCCGCCGGCGCGGTGGCCGGTTCAGCATGTCGACCAGCGCACCCAGATCGCTGCGCCCGGGGCGGATGTCGGTCTCGGCGATGGCCCGGAGCAGCCCCTGCGCCTCCTTCCGACCGGAGCGGGCGGGCAGCCGGACCAGGGAGCCGGGGCCGGTCACCGGAGGCGCACCCCGCCACCGTCCGGCCGACGCGGGCAGGGGCGAGCCGGTGCCGACCACCGCGCCGATCCGGTTGCCGCCGCGCACGGTCAGGTGGGTCAGGGCGGCCGCGGCGGCGATCACCACGTCCCGTTTGAGCCACCTGCCGGTGCCGAAGTCGAGGCTGGCCGAGAGGTCCACCGCCAGCCAGGTCTCCAGCTCCCGGTCGGCCACCGTACGGCGGACGTGCGGCATCGTGGTCCGCGCGGTGACCGGCCAGTCCATCCGGCGGACGTCGTCGCCGGGGCGGTACTCCCGGGACTCCCCCGCCTCGCTGCCGGGCCCCGGCAGCAGCCCCGCATAGTCGCCCTGCAGGAGGCCGTCGAGCTTGCGGGTGACCAGGAGCTGCAGCCGCGACAGCACCGCACTGCTG
>JBARAE010000830.1:0-1790 GCA_049791715.1 Micromonospora sp. | reverse complement strand
GCTGGGGGCGATGCCCGCCGCCGCGTGGGTGGCGGTGCCGTTCGCGGTCGGGACCACGGTGCGGCTGGCCCGGGAGAGCGCGGCCCGGGGCCGCGTGGACGAGGCCCGGCGGTTGGCCGACGCCGAGCGGCTGCGGGTCGCCCGGGAGGTGCACGACGTGGTCGGGCACGGTCTCGCGGCCATCCACATGCAGGCGGAGATCGCCCTGCACCTGCTGGGGAAGAAGCCGGAGCAGGCCGAGGCGGCGCTGACGGCGATCAGCCGCACCAGCAAGGAGGCCCTGGACGAGCTGCGGGTCACGCTTACCGTGGTCCGGCGGGACGAGGCCGCCGACGACCGGGCGCCGACCCCCGGGCTGGCCCAGCTGCCACAGCTGCGCGAGCGGCTGGCCGGCGCCGGGGTGCCGGTCACCGTCGAGGTCGCCGGGGAGGCCCGCGCCCTGCCGGTCGCCGTCGACCTGGCCGCGTACCGGGTGGTGCAGGAGTCGTTGACCAACGTGCTGCGGCACGCCGGGCCGGCCACCGCCACCGTCCGGCTCCGGTACGCGCCGACCGAGGTCGCCGTCGAGGTCACCGACACCGGGCGCGGACCGGTCACCAGGCCGGCGCCGGCGGGCGGCTACGGGCTCGCCGGGATGCGGGAGCGGGTCACCGCGCTGGGCGGGTCGTTCACCGCGGGCCCGGGCCCGGGCGGCGGCTTCCGGGTGTACGCGACACTGCCGCTGGAGGAGGATGCATGATCACCGTGTTGCTGGCCGACGACCAGGACCTGGTCCGGATCGGCCTGCGTGCCCTGGTGGAGAGCGAGGACGATCTCAGCGTGGTCGGTGAGGCGGCCGACGGGCTCGCGGTCGTCGAACTGGCCCGGCGGCAGCACCCCGACGTGGTGCTGATGGACGTGCGGATGCCCGGGATCGACGGCATCGAGGCGACCCGGCGGATCGTCGCCGACGCGGAGCTGGCCGGTACCCGGGTCATCGTGCTGACCACCTTCGAGCTGGACGAGTACGTCTTCGACGCGCTCCGCCACGGGGCGAGCGGCTTCCTCACCAAGGACACCCGCCCGGCCGAGCTGCTGCGGGCGATCCGGCTGGTCGCCGAGGGGGAGGCGCTGCTCTCGCCGTCGGTCACCCGCCGGGTGGTTCGGGAGTTCGCCACCCGGCCCGCCCGGGTGCCCCGCCCGCACCCCCGCCTCGGCGCCCTCACCGACCGGGAACGCGAGGTGGTGGGGCTGGTCGGTGAGGGGCTGAGCAACGTCGAGATCGCCGACCGGCTGGTGGTCAGCCCGGCCACCGCCCGCACCCACGTGAGCCGGGCGATGGTCAAGTTGGGCGCCCGGGACCGGGCGCAACTGGTCGTCTTCGCGTACCAGTCGGGGCTGGTGCGGTCGTGAGGGGCGCTGGTTCGCCGGTGGCGGCAGGTCTGGTGGGGCGCTACCGATCTGATGACGTTGCCGGATCGCTGTCCGGCGGCGCGGACGGGTGGGGGAATGGCCGGGTGGGCTGATCCGTTCTCGTCATCAGATTCGTAGCCGTTCGCCATCTGTCCTCACTCCCGCAGCGCGGGCGAGGGCGGGGCGCGCCGGGAGCGCGGGTGCACCCGGCGGGCTACCCTAGCGGTGGCTGGGCTCCTGCCCGGCCGCGTTCTGTGCCGGCCGAGAAAACGACAAACGGGATGTTCGCGTGTTTGACACCTTGAGTGACCGCCTGTCCGGGATCTTCACCAAGCTCCGCGGCAAGGGTCGGCTCACCGACGCCGACATCGACGCCACCGCGCGCGAGATCCGCATGG
>JBARAE010000829.1:0-7309 GCA_049791715.1 Micromonospora sp. | reverse complement strand
GCCTTCGGCCGAGTACTCGCCGCGCGGATAGCGCTGTGCCCGGGGGAAGAGGAAATCGTCGATCGTCGCGCGGATGACGTCGTGGCCCTGTGTGCGCAAGACGACGGCCAGCTCGTCGGCGAGCGTGGTCTTGCCTGCGGCGGGCGGTCCGTCGATGGCAACCCGCGTCGGGTGTGTGACTGTGACGGATCCGACTGCCTCAGCCAGGCGGCCGAGCATCTCGTCGCGGGTGCCTTGGTCCATGTCCTGCCCCGTCCTACCCGCTCGGCCGACACCCGTGGGAACCCCGATGACCGTTTCCTGGACCCACGTTCCTTCTGGAAGTCTGCGCCGAACCGCGCTCAGTTGATCCTCAACCATGACCGAACAATTATCAGCCGTCTCGCGTCGACCGGCATACACGGATCAAAGGGCAGCAGGCCAGCGGCCCTTGCTGCAGATCCGATCGTCAGCTCCTACCGCCATCGAACTGCTGTAGATGTGGCCCTGGCCCGGGCTAACGCCCGAGCTGCCGGTTGAGTTCCTCAAGCAGATCGACGATCTCCAACCTGGTGGTAGCAGCGGGCAGGACCCGTGTGGTGCCGTAGGCGAGCTCGACCAACGCCGAGCGTGTGGCAGCGAGTTCGTCTGCGGTGACATCCAACTCGTACCACGATGCGTTGGGGGCCGGCACGAACTCGTTGCGCAGCCGCAGGGCAACGGCCCGCGCCGTATTGGCGTCGACGCCCGTGCGAGTTGCCCACTCGTCGTCGCCGAGGTCGTCGAGAACAATGACGATGACATTCGCCAATTGGTGCAACATCTGCGGGTCACCGGTGAACCGGACACCCGTCGGGAGGATCCGGACGACGGTGCGGGTGATCGGCACGTCGTCCAGGCCGGCGTGGTGCTCGCCCAGCATGAACTGGACGTTCTGGTGCTGCCAGCCGCGCGCCAGTTCCAGGGCGGTCATGCCGTCGGTGCTGACCGTGTCGATGGCGGTGCCGGCCAACAGCAGGGCGGCGATGACCCGTTGTTCGTTGCGTTCGACCGCGTGCATCAACGCGGTCCGCCCTTGCTGGTCGCGGGTGTCCACGTCGGCGCCGGCCTGCAGGAGCACGTCCACCGCGGCATGATCTCCTCGCCGAGCAGCGATGACGATCGCTGGCGTGCCGTCGGACCGCTGCTGGTTGACGTCCGCGCCGTTCGCTAGGAGAAGGCGCAGGACCGCAGGTGCGACAGGTCGCATGACCGCGGTGATCAGAGGCGCCTCCTCGCCTGGGTGCGGTGTTGCCCCCGCTTCGAGCAGCACCCGCAGCGTGGCAAGGGCCGCCGGCCGAGGACGGTGCCGTGTATAGGACACGGCCTCCGTCAAGATGCTCGTCCTTGTCGTGGATTCCGCCGGAAGGGCTCCGTGGGCGATGAGGTACTGCACCACGTCCGTGTGTGCTTCGAGCATGGCGACGCGCAGCGGCGTCACGTGGAAGGTACCGAAGGGTCCGATGCGGGCGCCGGCGTCCACCAGCAGGCCGACAACTCCCAGCCTGCCGCTGCGGGCTGCCTCGATGAGCACCGACCCTTGGTACCGGCTCACCGCGGCATTCGGGTCCGCCCCGCCAGCGAGGGCCTGTGCAACGGCCACCTCGTCACCGGCTTGCACCGCCTCGATGAGTTGCTGATCGGCAGCATGGTTCATCGATCATCACCTCCCGTCAGGTCAGCGAACGGGCGTAGGTGCAGTCGCGCCCCCACGTTGCCGGCGAACCAGACGAAGAAGTCGCTGGTCGAGTCGAGGCCCGCGCGGACCGTGTCGCACCAGTCGGGCCGGTCGAGCACCGTGAGGTACTGCTGCACGATGCGGTCACGCTGCTCGGTGGTGCACCCGCATCGGTTCGAGGGCTTGTCCGTCAGGTGGTCGGCGATGACCGCGGCGTCGACGTACCGGTTCACCGTCGGCGCCTGCCGGGCAAGGTGAGCCGCATGTGCAGCCAGGACGATGGGTGCCGGTGGATAGTGCTTGAGGGTCATGCCCATGCCACCGCAGTCAGCCATGACCTTCAGGAGTCGGCCGGTGTGGTCGACCAGGTCATCGTCGACCTCCGTGCTGGTAATCGCTTCGTGCAGGTGGGCTGTGGTGGCGACCTGGCCAGCGAAATAGCCGTTGAGGAAGTCGCCGTCGCAGGCGTGGCGCAGCAGCCACGACCGCGAGGCATAGCCGCCGTGGCGGCACAGCGCCTCGACGATGTAGAC
Source organism: Micromonospora sp. (assembly GCA_049791715.1). GTDB lineage: Bacteria > Actinomycetota > Actinomycetes > Mycobacteriales > Micromonosporaceae > Micromonospora. The sequence continues at coordinate 5,080 of JBARAE010000829.1, read as the reverse complement.
CCGACCCCAGCCCGCGACACGCTTGGCCAGCCACAGCAACGCTTCCCCGCCTCCGCGGCGGCGTTGCAGCGCCTCGGCGGCCAACGCCCCGAATCGGTTCGACAGCAGGCCGATGGTTTGGATCAGCGGGATATCATCTTCCGCCCAATCCGTGGCCAGCAGCGCAAGCCCGACCGTCGCGGCGCAGCGATCCGTACTACGCCGCACCAGCCACCGGCCGGTCTGCCGCACTCGCTGCCGGTCCGCCCGCAACGCCGCGGCGGCGATGTGCTCGTTGCGGTGGATCGGCACGTGGACGCCGTGGAACGCGTCGGCAAGTTCGCTTGGTGGCGCATCGGTTTTGGCGAAGTGCCTGTCGAGGATGGCGGCGACATCGGCGCCATCGAGTCGCCGATCTTTCTGGGGCTGGGGTCGCGGCCGCGGACGGTGGAGCTCGTCATCTGGATACGGCTCGCCGTCACGCAGCAGAACGCCGTCAGGATCTTGCTGATGGAGACGAAGGGCGTGTGCGAACAGAGTCGTCTGGGGTCCGAGCGGTCCGGGCTCGGCCGTCACGCTCACCGGCGGACGGAGGACTCGATTCTCGCGATCATGGCGGCGATGATGCCACCCCAGACCCGCCTGAGCAAGTAACGCGCGCCGCGTCAAGCATCTTCGAGCCAGTGATTGACGCCCGAGGAAAGTGCAAGTGACTGTGCGTAACGCTGATCATGGTACCGATCGCTGCGGAGATGTGCTGATCTGCAGCTGAGCGGGCACGCTGGCTAAGCATCGTCCTCCTTGTCGAACGGCTCGTCACTCCACCGCCACCACGCCTCGTTACCGTCGATGTGGAGAAGGAATTCAGGGACCTGGCGACCCTCCGGGTGCCGAAGCGTCACTGCGTTCCGGATTGCCTCATACGCACGCTCCCAGGGCTCGACGTCCTCATCAATGCCATCGAGTAGCCGCAGTTCCTCAGCGAAGAGTGGTCGGACCTCCGCGAGCCCTTCCCTCGGGTCGACACGAGCGTTCAGCCACGGGAAGTCGCCGCCAGTCACGACGAGATCAGCAAGTACCCGGCCGTCGCGCTGGTGCAATGTCCATGTGCCGCTGTGATGATCTACCACGATGGCACATTAGCTACTGCAGGTCGCTGTGTAGTCGCGGCGCCCATTCCACCGGCTGTCGCGCAGCAGGCTGGCGCGGGCGACGGCCGGGGTCGCCCACTCGCAAGGCGGGCCGCCCCGGCCGCGCTCCCCGCCCAGCGTCAGCCGGCCCAGCTTCGCGGCCGGGCTCTCGACGCTGCCGTCCGGGGCGTCGCCCGGCGGTGATCGCGTGGGCATCGCAGGTCAGTCGTGGCGGTGACGCACGATGTAGTCGATGTAGCGGATCGTGTCCTCGCGGTCGTCCTCGCTGATCGAGTCCCACAGGTCCGCCAGCCAGTAGAGCGAGCCCGACAGCACCCAGGCCCACCCGCGCACCCAGGTCGCCTCGTCGAACCCGAGCGCCTCCCGGTAGGCGGCCCGCGCGCGGGCATCGAACAGGCTCCAGCCCGGCCGCACCTCGACCGCCGGGTCGCCGCGGCCGAGACCGCCGAAGTCAATCACCCCGGTGAGCCTGCCCCGGTCGACCAGCAGGTTGCCTTCCAGGAGATCACCGTGCAGCCATACCGGCGGTCCGGGCCACTCCTCCGCCGCCATCGCCTCGTCCCACGCCGCGGTCACCGCCCGCCCGTCGATCCGGTCGCCCAGCGCCGCGATCGACCGGCGGGTCAGCTCGTCCCGCTGCGCCAGAGGTACGCCGCGCTGAATCCCCTCCTTGACCGGCCCGCCCATCGGGTCGATCGCGATCATCGCGCGCACGAAGCCGGCGAGGTCGACGGCGAGGTCGACGAGGTCCTGCCCGGCTTCCGGATTGCGCCCGTCCAGCCACGCGACGACCGTCCACGGCCACGGATAGTCCCCGCCCGGCCGGCCGACCGCCACCGGCACCGGCACCGGCACCGGAAGATGCGGCGCCAGCCGCGGCAGCCAGGTCGCGTCGGTCGCCACCTGGTCGACCGCCCACTGCGCCCGCGGCAGCCGTGCCGTCAGGGAGTCACCCAGCCGGAACAGCGCGTTGTCGGTGCCGTTCAACGGCTGCGGAACGATCGGCAGGTCCGACCATTCGGGGAACTGCTCGTCGATCAGGGCGCGTACCTGCCCGACAGCGACGACGATCTCTCCAGGGCGCATCGCGCGACCATAGAACCCGCTCGATCATCCTGCCAATCGAATTCGGACCACGCCGAACCGTGCGCCGGATCGACCGCTTGTACCGCGGCCTCGGCGGCGAACCCGCCGGGTCCGCCGTCGGTGTGCATCCGACCGGCGAACACCTCGGCTGCCTCGCCGTCGTACCGACGCGAGGGAGCGGTGTCGAACAAAGGACGGTCGGGATGCCGGCGAGCCGGCTATTCATGTCGAGTTGACCTCGCTGCCGCGCGGCACTTACCGACTCATGATCAACTACGGGATTCGATTCGGGCTTCTATACTCGCCCGTTGATCGAGGGATGGTCGGTTGTCCCGGAGCGGTCGGCGGTGGATGCTGCCGGCCCGAACGCCGAGGTTGTACATGGTGATGGGGTCACTTTCGCGTATGGGGCCGACGCTCTGGTCGTGATCGTCGACGCTGGAATCCGGCCCCATGGCAACGCTGTCGACAACGCGAACGCACTGATGCTGCGGGAGCCTTTGCCCAGCGAGGCGACTGAGTGGATCAGTTCGAGGAACAAGTCCAATCAGCCGCTTCTGGGCTTTGTCAAGATGGCCGATGGCTGCCTGGCTCTCGGCGAGCTCTACCAAGCCACCAGCACCTACCGCGGGATGGACCCGTACACCGGCGAAAAGGGGTTTCTCACGTCCGCCAAGCTGACCTGGGGCGAGCGGCTTCCCCCCGAATTGCTGGACACGGTGCGGCCGACGCCGACGGTGCCGCTACCCGGTATCGGCTGGCTGGACGATGTGCCGCAGGACCTGACCCGGGCACTGCAGTCGTTTCTGACTGCTTGGTACGCCGATGTGCCGGTGGCACCGGCCACACCCCACGGTGCGGCTATGAAACTTCCGCCCCCGTTGCTGGCCTTCCACGACATCGCCGCTGGCTGCGAGGAGATCCTCGGCCGGCAGCACTTCATCGATCCGCTCGACGAGATCGAGTACCTCGACGACGAGGCGCTGGTGGTCTTCGCGGCCGAGAATCAGGGCGTCTGGGTGGCGTTGATCGACCCCACCGACGATGATCCGGTCGTTTGGTACGACGGCGGCCCGGAGCGGCTGCGCGAGCGGGAACGCCTCAGCGGCTTCCTGCTCCAGCTCGCCCTCAACGAAGCGGTGAGCACCTCACCGTTCACCGGCTTCGCCACGGTCACCCCGGAGTCGCTGGACCGGTTTGTTGAGGATCTGGTTCCCGTTCCGCTGCAGCCGATGCGGGTACCTGGCGATCCGACGCGCCATTGGGTGGCTCCCGGACTGGTCGTCACGGCCGCCGACTATGGCGAGAGTGGTATTTGGCTGAGCGTCGGTCGGCATCCGGGCTGCGGTCGCGGCACCAGTAGATAAGAAGCCGAATTGAGGATGTTCAGCCGTGAGACCTGAGTCGGTCGGCGGTCTCACAGCAGGGTGCGGATGCGCGATGATGAAGTCATGAACTCGGCGGACCATCGCACGCCTGAGGCGTCCGAACCGGTGACGCTGCGTGTGATCACGGAGAGCAATCGTGAGTCTATTGAGGGCTTGGGGGTAGCGGCGGGGCAAGAGGCCTTCGTTGACGGCGTCCGGCAATCGCTTGTCGAAGCAGCAGCCACTCCGCACGCCAGGCCGTGGTACCGGGCCGTCTACTCGGGAGAGGCCCCGGTGGGCTTCGTGATGCTCGGCGATGACGTTCCCCCTGGTAGTCCCCACATACCTTGGCGCTACTACCTCTGGCGGCTGCTGATCGACGCGCGTTTCCAGGGCCGCGGCTACGGTCGCGCAGCCCTGGACTGTGTGGTCGCGTATGTGAAGACCCGTCCGGGCGCGGATGTGTTGGTGACGAGCGTGGTTCCGGGAGAGGGCTCGCCGATGGGCTTCTACCAGCGGTACGGGTTCCAACCCACAGGACAGATGTTCAACCACGAGCAGGTCCTGAAGCTACGGCTGGAGGAAATCCCGGCGGCGAAATGATCGCCGTGCAGCGGTCAGTCAGGGGATTGCAGGGTACGAACGCCCTGCCGACGCTACGGCATGCGCGGTGACGGAACGCGTTCTTGGAGTACATTTTGACAGATATAACGCCGCCCGCCCTGAATCCCTTCGGTCCAGAGGGGGACGGGGACACCGACCGCGACCGCAGGCGGGCCGTAGACGTAAGCGCAGCCACGATGACCCGCATGCGCACCCCGTTCGTGTCCGGGGACACTGACCGCGGAACGGCTGACGAGACCGGCCGACAATAGATACCGTCGGACCGCGGGGCCCTGAGACCGCTGCCGTCGCCGAGCCGTTTCGCGGCCACCCATGCAAGCAGCCATCCCCACCGCCAAGGCCCTATCGGCGGCACGGGACGGTGTGGAGCGCGCGGCAGCCAGCAAACGGGTCCTCTCTGCTGCGGTCGCCGTCACCGGGACCCGCTGCCCGCCGCCATGTGGGCCCTGCCGCGACAGTACGGTGCGCTGGGGTGCGGTGCGGTCATGGTGTCCCCATCTTCACAAGACCGGTTCTTTCTGCGGCCGAAGGCGATGCCGAGCAGGCTCCATGGTCGGGCCCAGCGGCCCAAGCGCGCGAGGCGAGGCGTTCCTGATGCGCCGCGCCGCGCAGATGTCATCGAGGGCGAGACTTCGGCTGAAGTCCCCACAGCGTTAGCGGCCGGCCTTAACTGACCGTTAAGTAACGGTCTAACTGGTTCACCCGGCGAACCGCACTGGGCAGACTGGGGCGATGCCCGCCGCCACTCCGCCCGCTCAGCGCCGTCGTACCCAGGCGCTCTTCGCGGTGGTCGCCGCGCTCGCCGTGGCGGTCGCGGTCGGGGCCTGGTCGCTGCGGGATCGGGTTGTTGGCGACGGTGGTGCACCGGAGCCG
>JBARAE010000828.1:0-2868 GCA_049791715.1 Micromonospora sp. | reverse complement strand
GCTTCGGCCTGACCGTCACCCTCGTGGTCGACCTGCCCGCGGTGGAGCGCTCCGCCGCCGAGCAGCTCGTCGCCCAGGCCCACGAGGTCTGCCCCTACTCGAACGCGACCCGGGGCAACATCGAGGTCGCCCTCACCGTCCGGGAGACCCGATGACCACCAACCGTGAGATCCACCTGGCCTCCCGCCCGCAGGGCTGGCCGACCGCCGACAACTTCCGCCTAGTCGAGACCGAGGTGCCCACCCCGGGACCGGGCCAGATCGTGGTCCGCAACCAGTTCATGTCGGTCGACCCGTACATGCGCGGCCGGATGAACGACGTCAAGTCGTACGTGCCGCCGTTCCAGCTCGACGCCCCGCTCGACGGCGGCGCCGTCGGCGAGGTGGTGGCCAGCGAGGCCGAGGGGATCAAGCCGGGCGACACCGTGCTGCACGGGCTCGGCTGGCGCGAGTACGCGCTGCTCGACGCCAAGGCCGCCCGCACGGTGGACCCGAGTCTCGCCCCGGTCAGCGCGTACCTGAGCGTGCTCGGCATGACCGGCCTGACCGCGTACGCCGGGCTGCTCGACGTGGCCGCCATGAAGCCGGGGGAGTCGGTCTTCGTCTCCGCCGCCGCCGGCTCGGTGGGCAGCCTCGTCGGGCAGATCGCCAAGCTCAAGGGCGCGTCCCGGGTGGTCGGCAGCGCCGGCTCGCCGGCCAAGGTCGAGCGGCTGAAGGCGCTCGGCTTCGACGCCGCCTTCGACTACCACGACGGCCCGGTACGCGACTCGCTCAAGGCCGCCGCGCCGGACGGCATCGACGTGTACTTCGACAACGTCGGCGGTGACCACCTGGAGGCGGCGATCTCCTCGATGAACCTGCACGGCCGGGCCGCGATCTGCGGCATGATCGCGCAGTACAACGAGACCGAGCCGCCGGCCGCGCCGCGCAACCTGGCGCTGCTGATCGGCAAGCGGCTCACCCTGCGGGGCTTCCTGGTCGGTGACCACGGCCACCTGCGCGACCAGTTCATCCAGGACATGTCCGGTTGGCTCCGGGACGGGAAGATCTCGTACGACGAGACCGTCGTCGACGGCATCGAGAACGCCCCGGAGGCGTTCCTGGGTCTGCTCCGCGGGCAGAACCTCGGCAAGATGCTCGTCCGGGTGTGACCCGCGACTCGTTCCCGGCGGCCGGCCCGATCGGGTCGGCCGCCGGTCCGGGCCCGTTGGATAGGCTCGCCGCATGACGGTGGCGGTACGGGTGATCCCGTGTCTGGACGTGGACGCCGGGCGGGTGGTCAAGGGGGTCAACTTCCTCGACCTGCGCGACGCCGGTGACCCGGTCGAGCTGGCGGCGGCGTACGACCGCGCCGGCGCCGACGAGCTGACCTTCCTCGACGTCACCGCCTCCTCCAGCGACCGGGGCACCATGCTCGACGTGGTGCGCCGCACCGCCGAGTCGGTCTTCATCCCGCTGACCGTCGGCGGCGGCGTCCGCCAGGTCGCCGACGTCGACACCCTGCTCCGGGCCGGGGCGGACAAGGTCGGCGTCAACACGGCCGCCATCGCTCGGCCGGAGCTGATCGCCGAGATCGCCGACCGGTTCGGCCGGCAGGTGCTGGTGCTCTCGCTCGACGTCCGGCGGGCGCCGGCCGGCAGCACGCCGAGCGGCTTCGAGGTCACCACGCACGGCGGCCGGCGGGGCACCGGGATCGACGCGGTGGAGTGGGCTCGCCGCGGCGCCGAACTGGGCGCGGGCGAGATCCTGCTCAACTCGATGGACGCGGACGGCACCAAGGCCGGCTTCGACCTGCCGCTGATCCAGGCGGTCCGCGCGGTGGTCGACGTGCCCGTGATCGCCAGTGGCGGTGCCGGTCAGGTGGCGCATTTTCCGCCGGCGATCGGTGCGGGCGCCGACGCGGTGCTCGCGGCCAGCGTCTTCCACTTCGGTGAGCTCACCGTCGGTGAGGTCAAGGACGCCCTGCGCGGCGCGGGCCACCCGGTCCGCTGACCGTGGCGGCGTCCCGGCCGTAGCGCCGTCAGGGGCGACCACACCTCGCTCACCAGGCATACGCGGGCCGGACAGCGACACACCGAGTGTCGCCGACCCGCCGGGGTGCCGGGGGCGCCGAAGCCGGCCACCGGTGCGCGGGCCGGGGACGGCGGGACGACGGGAACACCCGGTTGCCCGGGGCGGCGCGGCGCAGACAGCTGCTTCCTGCGTGGGAGGAGCTCTCTTCGAGGAGCGGTCAGCCGCGGCCGGACCGACCTTCGGGGGAGCGACGCGGTGCCGGGATCGACCGCACCACGTACTCCTGCACGGCGGCGGCGTGGTCGTCCTCGTCGAGGCTCCAGTCGGCGGTGCCCGGCGTGTGCCCGCGGCTCAACACCCCCTGCACGGTGTCCACCGTGGTCGCCAGGCCGGCGCTGGGGCGGGTCCGCCAGAGTCGTTCGCCGTCCGGGGTGATCCGGAACCAGCCGTCGGAGACGCTGACCAGGCCCGCGCCGACGAGTCGGCGGACCGCGTCCTCCACCTCGTGCCGTTCCGGGATGGAGTTGTTGAGGTGGTCCGCGGTGGAGAGGACGTCAGCCAGCCGGACACCCTCGGGCCGGCGGGTCGTGGCCGACCGGCGGTGCCGGCCGGCACCGCTCGCGATGACCAGTGAGACGAAGATCCAGGCGTCGGTCCGGCGCCATCCGTTCTCCCCCATGCAGGAATGATGCCCGGCTCGGGCGGTGGAGGGAACACCTGGTTTCCCGATAGGACATACCCGCAGCTCAGCGCGGGTCGCCGCGGCCCGGACCGGTGCCTGTCCGCGCACCGTCCGATCACCTGGCGTGACGGGTGGGCTCAGGCGGCCTCGCCCGCCGGGCGGGCGGCCCCGGAC
>JBARAE010000827.1:0-4189 GCA_049791715.1 Micromonospora sp. | reverse complement strand
GCGAGGGCGCCGCGCCGCGGGTGGTCTGGCACCGGGAGGCGGCCACCGACGCGGTGGTGCTGGAACTGCGCGCCGCAGACGCCGCCGGGCTGCTCTACCGGGTCACCTGCGCGCTGGACGAGGCCGGGGCGCAGGTCCGGGCCGCCCGGATCTCCACCCTCGGCGGTGACGTGGTGGACGCGTTCTACCTGGTGGGCGGCTGGCCGGAGGAGGCCGACCGGGCCCGGCTGGAAGCTGCCGTGCTGGCCGCCGTGTAAGGGCTACCGGGCGCGGGCCCAGGTCAGGAAGCGATCGGTGAGGTTCTCGGGTAGAACGTGTCCGTTGAGCTGGGAGAGGTGTGCCCCGGCCTCGGCCATGAGAGTGCTCAGGTACACCAGCAGGGCCGTTCGGTCGGCGCGGTACTCCACCAGGAGCGCCAACCGGGCGGGCTGACAGGGCCACTCGGCGCCGCAGGCTCGGCAGCGCCACAGCGGACGCATGGGCTGGTGCGGAGGGGCCGTCCGACTCACCTCGGGCCTCCAGTGTTCCGCCACTCGCCGGCGCGCCAGCGCTGCGCGGGGGTCAGGTTGCCCGCGCGGCCCGGGCCGGTTGTGCGGAACACCTCGGTCGGCTGGGTCGCCCAGTCCGGCCGCTCGTTCGGCCGTACTCGGCGTAGGAGCGGGATCGACGTCTGGGGCTTGTTGCGCCAGAACCGGAAACGCACAGCCAGGCCTCCTTCGCGGCGATGGATGGGCCGCCCCGCCATCCCTGCCGAGGCGGCCCGCGCAGGTCCCGCCGACGGTTCGGGCCACGTCGACGGTTCCGCTGTCCACAGTGTCGTGACGGTGGGACTACTCTCGGAAGCGCATCGAGCTTTCACGAGGTTTCAACAGGGGGCCGGATGGACGACCTTGGCGCGCAGTTGCGGCAGGCTCGTACCGAGGCCGGCATCACGCTCGCCTCGGTGGCGGCCCGGTCGTGCTACTCCGCCTCCCATCTGAGCAACGTGGAGGCCGGGCGGCGGGCCGCGACGCCTGACATCGTGCTCGCCTACGCGCGGGCGCTCGGGGAGGGTGACGTGAACCGTCGACAGGTGCTCGGCCTGACGGCCGGCGTCGTGGGCCCGGTCGTGGCCGGTGAACTCCTACGGGTCGGGTTCAGCGCGGCGCCGAACGGCCGAGGGGCGGAAGAGGACTGGCGGGAGCGGGTCGACCAGTACGGCCGGGACTACATGGCAGTCGGCGCGGCGCTGCTCCAGGCCCGCCTGGCGAGCGACCTCGTGATCCTCCAGCAGCACCTGGACACGCCCCACATGTGGTCCCATGCGGCGCGGGCTCTGGTGACCTACGGCAAGACGACGCCGAATCCTGCTGAGGCGATCCGCTGGTACGACCTGGCGACCTCGGCGGCGGATCGTTCCGACGATCTCGGCGTCCGGGTATGGGTGCGGGGTCGTGCGGCCATCGCCCTTGCCTACGAGGGCGCGGCGCTTCCGACCGCCCGCCGGTACGCGGACCAGGCGATCGCCCTCTCCGACCGGCCGTCGGTCGGCCGCGTCCAGGCCCTGATGGCGCTGGCGCATGCCGCGGCGGGCCGCGGGGACCAGGCTGACGCGGTTGCGCTCGACACGGAGGCGCGCAGAGTCTTCGACCACGTCGCCTCCCCCGACGACGAAATCTCGGACACGGCTGTCCCGCCGTGGCGGATGGCAACCTTCCGCAGCATGCTCTACGCCCGCCTCGGCATGCCGGGGCCCGGCGTGGAGGCGCAGGAGGAGGCCGACCGGACCCGGCCGGCGGGGCTGCCGCGCTTCGCGACGCACATCGAGCTGCACCGCGGGCTCACCGTGGCGAAGGCCGGCGACAAGGCCGGCGGCGTTGCGTACGCCCGGCGGGCGTGGGAGGCCCTTCCGGCCGAGCGGCGGTCGCAGAGCCTGGCGCTGATGCTCCGTGAGGTCGAACGGGCGTAGACAGCCCGGCCCTGGTACGTCCCACGGCGTACGGCCGGAGTCGCTTCCGCGACGACGTTCACGGGCCCGCCGGGCGGCAGGGTTGCAGGCATGAACCTGCCAGTGCAGACCGAAGGGCTCACCAAACGGTACGGCGGCCTGACCGCCGTGCAGGACCTCGACCTGACCGTACGGCCCGGCGAGGTGTACGGATTCCTCGGCCCGAACGGCGCCGGCAAGACCACCACGCTGCGGATGCTGCTCGGGTTGGTCCGCCCGACCTCCGGCACCGTACGGCTCCTCGGCCGCCCGCCCGGCGGGGGTCGACTGGGCGGGGTCGGCGCGCTGATCGAGGGACCGGCCTTATACCCGTACCTGTCCGGCCGGGACAACCTGCGGGTGCTGGCCCGCTACGCCGGGGTCGGCGCCGACCGGGTGGCGCTGGTGCTCGACCTGGTCGACCTGACCGAGCGGGCCGGCGACCGGTACGCCGGCTACTCGTTGGGCATGAAGCAACGCCTCGGCGTGGCCGCCGCCCTGCTCAAGGACCCGCGCCTGCTGATCCTGGACGAGCCGACCAACGGCCTGGACCCGGCCGGCATGGCGGACATGCGCACGCTGATCCGCCGGCTCGGCGCCGGCGGGTGCACGGTCCTGGTCTCCAGTCACCTGCTCGGCGAGGTCGAGCAGGTCTGCGACCGGGTCGGGGTGATCTCCCGGGGCCGGTTGATCGCCGAGGGCAGCGTCGCGGACCTGCGCGGCGCGACGGGCCTGCGGGTGCTGGCGGACCCGCTGGACGTGGCCGCGGCGCGGGCCGGCGACCTGGTCGGGGCGGACCTGGTGCGGGTGGTGGATGGCGGGCTCGATCTGTCGATCGAGCCGGACCGGGCGGCCTGGCTCAACGCCGAACTGGTCGACGCCGGGGTGGCGGTGCGGGAGCTGCGCCCCCGGGAGCGGGATCTGGAGCAGGTGTTCTTCGACCTCATCGAGAAGGGAACGGCCGATGTCGCGTAGCTTCCGGGCCGAGACGGTCAAGCTGGTCCGACGGCCGGCGTCCTGGCTGCTGCTGGCCATCACGCTGGTGCTCTCGCTGATCTTCACCTACGTCTTCCCGTACGCGAGCATCGCGGGCGGGACGACCGGCCCGAACGCGGACCGCACCCTGCCGATGCTGCTGCCGGACCAGTTGGTGGGCAACTCGCTCGGTGGGCTGCCGGTCTTCCTCGGCTCGATCGTGCTGATCCTCGGCGTGCTGACCGTCGGTGGTGAGTACGGCTGGGGCACCTGGAAGACCGTGCTGTCCCAGGGCCCGTCCCGGCTTGAGGTGTACGCCGGGAAGTTGCTCGCCCTGGCGGCCGCCGCCCTCGTCGTGGTGCTCTCGGTGTTCGCCGTCGGTGCGGTGTCGAGCGCGCTCATCGCGGCCGCCGAGTCGCAGCCGGTGCACTGGCCGTCGGCAGGTGACCTGCTGACCGGCATCGGGGCGGGGTGGCTCATGGCGACGATGTGGGCCATGCTCGGTGCCGTGCTCGCCGTGGCGCTGCGCGCGGTGGCCCTGCCCGTCGGCCTGGGTCTGGTGTGGATGCTCGCGGTGCAGAACCTGCTCGCCGCGATCGCCGCGCCGTTGCTCGACTGGGTGGCCCAGCTGCAGAAGGGGCTGCCCGGCCCGAACGCCGGATCGCTGGCGGCGGCGCTCGGGGCGCCCGGGGACACCCCCGGCGTCGCGGCCGCGGTCGGCGGTGGGCAGGCGGCGCTGGTGGTGGCCGGCTACCTGGTCGCCTTCGCGGCGGTGGGCGGGCTGCTGCTGCAGCGGCGGGACATCGGCTAGGCGGGTCGGGGGGAGGGACGGCATGGACCGCAACCGCACCGGCTGGGGCGACGATCTCTTCGACGCTCTCGTCGCGCTGGCGTTGCTCGCGATCGGGCTGGTCGGTACCGGGCCGGCCGGCGCGAACGAGGGCATGTCGACCGGCCGGGCGACGTACCCGCTGGTCGTGGTGGCGGCGCTGGCCCTGGCCGTACGGCGGCGGTGGCCGTTGGCGACGCTGGCGGTGGTCACCGCGGCCAGCACCGCGTACCTGGTGCTCGGCTACCCGTACGGGCCGATCCTGCTGTCCTTCTTCGTGGCGGTCTACACGGTCGCCGCGTACCTGCCGCTGCGCACCGCGGCGGTGGCCGACGGCGTCGCGCTGCTGGCCCTGTTGGCCCACGTCGTCGTGGGGGTCCGGTCGCCGGGCCTGCTGGGGGCGATGCCCGCCGCCGCGT
>JBARAE010000826.1:0-1501 GCA_049791715.1 Micromonospora sp. | reverse complement strand
GACCTGGTCGCAACGGCTGGTCGGTGCCTCGTCGTACCTCCTCACCTACCTGGGCATCGCCTGCGCGCTAGGGGTGGCCGGGTCGTGGCTGCTGGCCCGGCGGATCAAGCGGCAGACCCTGGGCCTGGAGCCACGGGAGATCGCCGGGCTGGCCGAGCACCGGGAGGCGCTGCTGCACGGCATCGCCGAGGGGGTGATCGCGCTGGACCCGCAGCTGCGCGTCACGCTGGTCAACGCCGTCGGCCGGCGGCTGCTCGACCTGCCCGAACACTGTCTCGGCCGCAGCCTCGCCGCGCTGGGGATCTCGGGCCGGCTGCGGGACGTGCTGGCCGGTGCCGGCGGCGGCCCCGAGGCGCGCGACCAGGTCGTGGTCCGGGGCGGCCGGGTGCTGGTGATGAACCGGATGACGGTCCGTAAGGACGGCCGTCGACTCGGCTCGGTGACCACCCTGCGGGACCGTACCGAGCTTGCCCGGCTGGAGCAGGAGATCGGCTCGTACCGGAGCACCGCCGAGCTGCTCCGGGCGCAGACCCACGAGTTCGCCAACCAGTTTCACACCATCTCCGGGCTGATCCAGATCGGCGAGCACGACGAGGTCGTCCGGTACGTCGACGCGCTGAGCCGCCACCGGGCCTCGCTGGACCTGACGGTCACCAGCCGGATCCACGACACGGCGGTGGCGGCGCTGCTGATGGCGAAGTCAGCGGTGGCCGCGGAGCGCCGGGTGGAGCTGCGAGTCTCCGAGCGGACCGGGCTCGACCGACTGGAGCCGGAGGTCTCCGCCGACGTCGCGACGGTGCTCGGCAACCTGGTCGACAATGCGGTCGAGGCGATCGCCGGCGGCCGGGAGGCGGGCGCGGGCGGCTCGGCTGAGGGGCCCGCCTGGGTGGAGGTGGAGCTGCGGCAGGACGCCTCGTCGGTGGAGATCGTCGTTCGGGACTCCGGCCCCGGGGTGGCTCCGGAGCTGGCCCAGGAGGTCTTCACGCACGGCTTCACCACCAAGGCGGCCCAGGGCGGCGAGCGCGGCATCGGATTGGCGCTCACCCGGCTGGTCTGCACCCGTCGCGGCGGTGAGATCGCGGTGGCGAACACCGAGGAGGGGGCGATGTTCACCGCCCGGATGTCGGTGTCCCGCGCGATGGAGGCGGCGGCATGATCGACGTGCTCGTCGTCGACGACGACTTCATGGTGGCCCGGATCCACTGCGGGTTCGTCGAGCGGATCGAGGGTTTCCGGGTGGTGGGCACCGCCAGCACCGGCGAGCAGGCGGTCGCGGCGGTCGATGAGCTCCGCCCCGACCTGGTGCTGCTCGACCTCTACCTGCCGGACATGTTCGGCCTGGACGTGGTGACAAGGCTGCGGGCCGCCCGGCACGACTGCGACGTCCTGGTGATCAGCGCCGCGCGGGAGGCGGAGGCGGTCCGCCGGGCGGTCCGCTACGGCGCGGTCAACTACCTGCTCAAGCCGTTCGGCTTCGACGAGCTGCGGACCCGGCTGGAGC
>JBARAE010000825.1:0-5855 GCA_049791715.1 Micromonospora sp. | reverse complement strand
GGCCTGGACCGGCCGGCCGATCTGCCCGCGGCGGCCAGCGGCGGGTCGGTCTCGTACCGCCGCACCGGCGGCCTCCGCGGCCGCCCCTACGAGGCCGGCCGCGGCTCCCACACTGCCTGACGGGCTTGTGCCGGCTTGCGCCTTGATCGACTCCGCTTGCGGCAGGTGGGGTGTCAGACCCCGCTGACGTCCCAACCTGACGCATCCCGAGTCGATCAAGGCGGCGTGCCGGAGGGCGATTCGCGGGGAGGGTCGCCGACCTGTTAGCCTTGTCGGCGGCCCGCCCGGTGCATGCCGGGTGGGACCTACGCTGGTTCGCCAGCGGAGGGGCTGTGGCGCAGACCGGTAGCGCACCTCGTTCGCATCGAGGGGGTCAGGGGTTCAAATCCCCTCAGCTCCACCCGCTTCAAAGGGCCGTTTCCGCCAGTCGGAGACGGCCTTTTTCGATCTTGTGCCAGCAGGCCGGCGCGCTGCTAGCTGGGCCGCGCGTCGGTGGGGAAGCGCTCGTGCCCCAGCACGCCGAGCAGTTGCAGCTTCTCGTAGCCCTCGGTACGAGGGGGAGCGGTGAGCACGAGTAGTGCCTGGGACTGATCCTCGGTGAACAGGGCCTGGCAGTCGAGCTCGATCGCGCCGAGCTGGGGATGGATCAGCGTCTTGTGGTCCTCGAAGCGCTTGCCGACCTCGTGCCGTTCCCACAGCTCCGCGAACTCCGGGCTCACCCTCTGCAGCGCGCGCACAAGCTCGCCGGCCCGGGACTGCGGGCCCATCGACCCGTACGCGGCGCGCAGGTTCGCGACCTCGGCGGCGCTCTGCCGGTCGCGGTCGTCCTCCGGGTAGCGCAGCCGCTCGGAGGGATCGGTGAACCACCGGTAGATCTCGCTGCGGGCGAGCCCGATGTGGCCGGACCTGTCGCCGAACAGCGCCTCAGCCATCCGGTTCTGCACCAGCGTCTCGCCGAGGTTGGACAGGATGAGCGCCGGGGTGTCGTCGAGGCGGTCCAGCACGCGCAGCAACGCGGGGGCGACATGCGTCGTGCCCGACACGGGTGAGGGAGCGTTGCGCCCGGCGATCTGGAAGAGGTAGTCGCGCTCGCCGCCGGTGAGCCGCAGCGCCCGGGCGAGCGACGCGAGCATCTGCTCGCTCGGCTGCGGGCCGCGCTGCTGCTCCAGCCGCGTGTAGTAGTCGGTCGACATCGCCGCGAGAGCCGCCACCTCCTCACGCCGGAGCCCCGGGGCCCGGCGGCGCGCGCCTGCGGGAAGCCCGATGTCCTCGGGTTGCAGCGCCTCCCGGCGGCGGCGCAGGAAGGCCGCAAGTGCTGCACGGTCCATCCGCCCAGTATCCGCCGGTGCCCGGCCCCAACCAGGGACTGCGGATCCCCCGATGAGCGCTCTCTGCCCCCATGCCCGGCGGAGGTGCCAGAGTCGAGGCATGAACATCTCCGGAAACACGATCTTCATCCCGGGCGCCACGAGCGGCATCGGCCTCGCCCTCGCCATCGAGCTGCAGGCCAGGGGCAACACGGTCATCCTGGGTGGCCGGCGCACCAACGTCCTCGAGCAGATCGCCGCGGAACACCCCGACATCGACACCGTGGAGATCGACACGGCGGATCCGGCGAGCATCGAGGCCGGCGCGAAGGCGGTGCTGGCGAAGCACCCGGACCTCAACGTCCTCGTCGCGATGGCCGGCATCATGCGGATCGAGGACTGGCACAAGCCGGAGTCCTTCCTCGCCTCGGCCGAGTCGGTGGTGGCCACCAACGTGCTCGGCCCGATCCGCCTCATCGCCGCGTTCATCGCGCACCTGCAGGCGCAGCCGGACGCCACGATCATGACCGTCTCCTCGGGCCTCGCGTTCGCGCCGCTCAAGGTCACGCCGAGCTACAACGCGTCGAAGGCCGCGATCCACATGCTCAGCGAGTCGATCCGGCTGCAGCTCGCCGACACGACCGTGAAGGTCGTGGAGCTCGAGCCGCCGGCCGTCCGTACCGCCCTGCTGCCCGGGCAGGAGAACAGCGAATTCGCGATGCCGCTCGACGAGTTCGTGGCGGAGGTCGTCGCCCTGCTGGAGTCGGAGCCCGACGCCAAGGAGATCCAGGTCGAGCGCGTGAAGTTCCTGCGCTACGCCGAGGCGCGCGGCGACTACGACCAGGTCGTCCAGACACTCAACGCGTCCGACCCGCACGGGAAGTAGCCGGCGCGAACCGGCCAGGGCCCGAGATCGACGCGGCGCCGCCCGCAGGCCCGCTGGCCCTACTTCGGCCCGTCGACATGGTCGTGGGTGGCGGCGCGGAGCGCCGCGACGCAGGCGGCCACCGCCGGATGGTCGCCCGCCCCCTTCCGGTACGCGACACGCGTGCGCCGCCGCACGTCGAGCGGCACGAGGCGTACCCCGGCAGGCGGCTGCCCGACGGCGAGTTCCGGGACCAGGGCGACGCCCTGGCCGGCGGCCACCAGGGCGAGCGCGGCGGTGAAGTCGTCGGCGTGATGCCGCACGGTCGGCGGGAAACCGGCCAGCTGGCAGGCGTGCAGTGCCACCGCGTGGCAGAGCGTCCCCGGGCTGCCGAGGATCCAGTCCGCGTCCCGAACGGCACGCAGCGGATCGCCCTCCGCACCAGGCTCACGGCTGGCCAGGACGGCGAGGAAGACCGTCTCGTCCAGCAGCGCGATCGAGTCGAGCGCCGGGTCGGGGGCGGTCGGCACGATGTCGTAGTCGTGCAGGAGGGCCACGTCGAGCCGGCGTTCCCGCAGCGCCGCCGGTACGGCCACCGGGTCCAGCTCGGTCACCATCAGGTCGAGGGCGGGATGGTCGCCGGCCAGCGCGACGAGGGACGCCGGGAGCAGGGTGCGGACGGCGCTGGGGAAGGCGCCGATGCGTACCGTGCCGGAGAGCCCGCCGCGGGCGGCGGCCAACGTGGCGTCGGCGGCTTCGAGGGCGGCGAGAACGACCTCGGTGTGCCGGACCAGCGCCAGCCCCGCCGGGGTGAGGGTGACCCGGCGGCCCGCGCGTTCCAGGAGCGTGACGCCGGCCTCCCGTTGCAGGGCGGCAAGCTGCTGGGAGACGGCGGACGGCGTGTAAGTGTGTGCCTCGGCGACGGCGGCGATGGTGCCGAGCCGGGCCAGGTCGCGCAGAAGGCGCAGGCGGCGGACGTCAAGCATCAGCTCAGCTTAGGTATCCGTTGAGCAAGCTGAACTGGTTCTTCACGGTGCTCGGGGACAGGCTGGAGGCATGACTCTGACCGGCCTGTACGTCCCGCTGATCACGCCCTTCGACGAGCGCGGCGCGGTCGCTCTCGACACCCTGGCCGCCCTCGCTCACCACGTCCTCGACGCGGGGGCGGCCGGCCTGGTCGCCCTCGGCACCACGGCCGAGCCCGAGGCGCTGAGCGACCGCGAACGACACGAGGTGCTCGACACCATCGCCTCGATCTGCCGGGATCGCGGTAGGCACCTGCTGGTCGGTGCCCACACCGTGGAGTCCCTTCGGGCGCTGGACGGCCGACCCGAGGTGACGGCGGCGCTCTGCCTGGTCCCGCCGTTCCTCCGGCCGGGAGAGGCCGGCGTGCTCGCGTACTTCGCTCGCCTGGCCGAGGCTTCTCACGTGCCGCTGGTCGCCTATCACGTCCCGTACCGGACGGGGCAGCAGCTCTCGGCGCAAGCATTGCAGCGGCTGGCCGCGCTGCCGGGGGTGGCGGGGTTGAAGCACGCCGTCGGCGGGATCGACGCGGACACCATCGCGTTTCTCGCCGACGCGCCGGCCGGCTTTGCGGTGCTCGGCGGCGAGGACGCGTTCATCTCGCCGCTGCTTGCCCTCGGCGGGCACGGCGGCATCCTCGCCTCCGCGCACCTCGCCACCGCCGACTTCGTCGCGCTCATCGACGCGTGGAAGGTCGGGGAGGTGGACCGGGCCCGGCCGCTCGGTCACCGGCTCGCCGCGCTGTCGGCGGCGCTCTTCGCCGAGCCGAACCCGTCGGTGATCAAGGCCGTGCTGCACGCGCAGGGCCGCATCCCGACCGCGGACGTCCGACTCCCGCTCCTGCCCGCCA
This sequence comes from Micromonospora sp., assembly GCA_049791715.1. Lineage (GTDB taxonomy): Bacteria > Actinomycetota > Actinomycetes > Mycobacteriales > Micromonosporaceae > Micromonospora. The sequence goes on along the minus strand of JBARAE010000825.1, from coordinate 1,810 downwards.
CGCCGGAGGCGACGCAACTCGCCCTCCGCTACGCCGACGACCTGGCCGGTGCGACGACGTGAGTGTCAGCTGCTGGGGGCGGCGTGCAAGGCGAGGCAAGCGGTGCTCAGCGCCGTTTTTCACAATCGAAGATCGGCGGACGTCCTACGGCGCCCAGCATCGCGCGAACCATCGTTGGCGGGTGGAAGCCGACCGGGCGGTGGAGGATCCGCCCACCGGAGCGGTTGATGTCCTCGAGCTGTCGTTCCTGCAGAACGGGCTGCGATCAGCTGGCTTGGATCGCACACCTCCAGCACCGCCCGCGCTTCCTCCAGGGCGGTACGGGCGCGGCCACACATGTCCTGGAGCAGAGCCCGCACGTTCCGGGTGTCTCGGCCCTGTTCCAGGTCGGAGCGGGTGACGCCGTGCAGGGTGAGGGCGTCACCCGGCAGACACAAACGCCCTTCTGCCAGATCCGCCCGCAGATCGTTGAGGAGGTCCAGACGCTGCGCGAACTCTGCGTACCCCCGCCAGACGTGGGCCACTTCGTCGCTCGGGCCGCCCTCGTACTGAAGACCTGCCGAGCACATCAGCAGGGGCCATGTGTAGCGGTCCACGTACTGGCTGAACTCGGCCTCGTTGGCGAACCCGGCGAAGTCCGGCTCCAGTTCGGCGGCGTCCAGCAGGTGCCGCATCCACGAAGGGCACAGCCCCCGTACCGTCACCGAGTTCACGAAGGCCCGCACGATCGGATACGGGCACGAATCATCGGACGCCTGACGCCGCGCGTGGGCCAGCCAGTCCGCCAGCCGGGCTAGAGCACGGTCATCGCCACACCGGTCTGCGAGGTCGTCGGTGCGGTTGGCGAAGGCGAGTCCAGCCAGCAGATGCGGCTGCATGGCTGGCGGGGCCAGGACACGAACCCCGAGGTACGGGACGGTGTCACGGCTGCGGATGAAACGCGCGCAATGACTGTAGTCCGAGCGCCGACGCTCGCTGCTGATGTCGGCCGCGTCCAGGGCCATGCGCCAGCTCGCGAGCAAGGTCACCGCGCCCCCACTTGTCCCGAGCGGTATGACTGACCATTCCGCCGGGTCGGACCCGTCTGCCTCTCCCGTTCGGCAGGCAGGCTACCTGCACGAAATCCCACAGAGACCATCAAAACAACCCTACCGTGCGTTTCATGGTCATACGTATACGACCGGCCGACGTACAGGTCGCGCAGATCGAGTTCCCCGTTCACTGGCACTCCCTGCCCACGGCGGATGTCATGAGTACGACTCCCCGGAGTGCCGCCAGGTGACATCCGGCTCCTGACCGTGGCTGGTGTGGTGTGGGTCAGCGGGTCAGCACGGCGGCGGTACGGACGAGTGCACCGTCCACGGCGAACCGTCCCGTGATCAGCGACGGCCCACCGGCGACCTGGGCCGCGTCGACGCGGGCGGGCGCGATCCGGGCGGTGAACGTCCCGGCGTCCGGGTCGAGTTCCACCCGGGCGTCGTGGAAGTCCAGCCAGGAGCCGACGATCGGGTGCCAGACCTTGTAGACGCTTTCCTTGGCGCTGAAGACCACCGCCGGCCAGGAGACACCCGCCGGCAGCCGGGCCAGGCCCTCCTCCTCCTCGGGCAGCAGGATCAGCCGGCGTACCCCGCGGCTGAGCTCCTTGTGCCGCTCGGCGTCCATGCCCACCGAACGGATCTCCGCCGACCGGGCCGCGGCCGCCGCGCAGTAGCCGTGGGTGTGGGTGATGGTGCCGACCACGCCGGCCGGCCAGACCGGGGAGCGGTCGGACGCCGCGCGCACCGGCGCCGCCGACAGCCCCAGCTCGGCC
>JBARAE010000824.1:0-6920 GCA_049791715.1 Micromonospora sp. | reverse complement strand
GGTGCGGGCGGCGGCGGTGGCTACCGCGGTGGCCCCGGCGGCGGTGGTGGTGCTCCGGGCGGCGGTTTCCGTCCGGGTGCTCCGGCCGGCGGTGGCGGTCGTCCCGGTGGCGGTGGCCGTGGCCGTGGCGGCGGTGCCGCGGGCGCCTTCGGGCGTCCGGGTGGCCGGCCGACCCGTGGCCGCAAGTCCAAGAAGCAGCGCAGACAGGAGTTCGACAACCTGTCGGCTCCGACCATGAGCTCGGGTGCCCCCCGGGGTCAGGGTCAGGTCGTCCGGCTCTCCCGTGGCGCCTCGCTGTCGGACTTCGCCGACAAGATCAACGCCAACCCGGGTTCGCTGGTCCAGGAGATGTTCAACCTGGGCGAGATGGTCACCGCGACCCAGTCCTGCTCTGACGACACCCTGCTGCTGCTGGGTGAGCACCTCGGCTTCGACGTGCAGATCGTCAGCCCGGAGGACGAGGACCGCGAGCTGCTCGCGCAGTTCAACATCGACCTCGACGCCGAGGTTGCGGAGGACCGCCTGGTCAGTCGTGCGCCGGTGGTGACCGTCATGGGTCACGTCGACCACGGTAAGACCAAGCTGCTCGACGCGATCCGCAAGGCGAACGTCGTGGCCGGCGAGGCGGGTGGCATCACCCAGCACATCGGCGCGTACCAGGTCCACGTCCCGCACGAGGGCGAGGACCGGGCGGTGACCTTCATCGACACCCCGGGTCACGAGGCGTTCACCGCCATGCGTGCCCGTGGTGCCCAGGTCACGGACATCGTGGTGCTGGTCGTGGCGGCCGACGACGGCGTGATGCCGCAGACCATCGAGGCGCTCAACCACGCCAAGGCGGCGGACGTGCCGATCGTGGTCGCGGTCAACAAGGTCGACAAGCCGGAGGCGAACCCGGACAAGGTCCGCCAGCAGCTGACCGAGTACGGCCTGGTCGCCGAGGAGTACGGCGGCGAGACCATGTTCGTCAACGTGGCCGCGAAGCCCGGCATCGGCATCGATGAGCTGCTTGAGGCCGTCCTGCTGACCGCCGACGCGTCGCTGGAGCTGACCGCTCCGATCGACGGGCCTGCGCAGGGTGTGGCCATCGAGGCGCACCTGGACAAGGGCCGTGGTGCGGTAGCGACCGTGCTGGTGCAGAAGGGCACCCTGCGGGCGGGCGACTCCATCGTCGCCGGCGGGGCGCACGGCCGGGTGCGGGCGATGCTCGACGAGAACGGCAAGCAGGTCGAGGAGGCCGGTCCGGCGCGTCCGGTCATGGTGCTCGGTCTGACCGCGGTGCCAGGTGCGGGTGACACCTTCCTGGCGGCCGAGGACGACCGTACGGTGCGCCAGATCGCCGAGCAGCGGCAGGCGCGGCGGCGGGCGGCGGCATTCGCCAACTCCCGTGGTCGGGCCACCCTCGAGACGCTCATGGAGCAGCTCAAGGAGGGCGAGAAGACCTCGCTCAACCTGGTGCTCAAGGGCGACGTCTCCGGTTCCGTGGAGGCGCTCGAGGACGCACTGTTCAACCTCGACATCCCCGAGGAGGTCCAGCTCAGGATCATCCACCGGGGTGTGGGTGCGATCACCGAGAGCGACGTCATGCTCGCGAGCGCCTCGTCCGAGGCGGTCACGATCATCGGCTTCAACGTGCGGGCCGCGAACAAGGTCCGCGAGATGGCCGACCGCGAGGGTGTGGAGATCCGGTACTACACGGTCATCTACCAGGCCATCGAGGAGATCGACGCCGCGCTCAAGGGGCTGCTCAAGCCGGAGTACGAGGAGGTCGAGCTCGGCACCGCGGAGATCCGCGACGTGTTCCGCTCGTCCAAGATCGGCAACATCTCCGGTTGTATCGTCCGGTCCGGCATCATCCGCCGCAACGCCAAGGCGCGGCTGCTGCGGGACGGGGCGGTCGTGGCGGACAACCTCACGGTCAGCTCCCTCAAGCGGTTCAAGGACGACGCGACGGAGGTCCGCGAGGGCTTCGAGTGTGGTCTGACGCTGGGCGGTTACAACAACGTCCAGGTCGGCGACATCATCGAGACCTTCGAGATGCGGGAGAAGCTGCGCGCCTGATCCGGCAGTGACACAGTGATCAAGGGGTTTACGCCGAAAGGCGTAAACCCCTTGATCATGTCTGGGGGTGACCGTAATGTCCGGGGCGATGTTCACCGGAACCGCGGTCTTCGACCTGCTGCTGCCGGGCGACTCCCGGTCGCTCAAGGCGAAAAGATCATATGTACGGCCGATCGTGGCGGCGCTGCGCCGTTTCGAGGTGTCGGCCGCCGAAGTGGGAGCGCTCGACCTGACCGGTCGGGCCGAGATCGGGGTCGGCGTGGTGGCCGCCGAGGCGACGCACGTCCGCGAGGTGCTGGACACGTGTGAGCGCCTCGTGGCCGACCGCCCGGAGGTGGAGCTGCTGTCGGTGCGCCGTCGCCTCCACGGCGAGGAGGACTGACCCCGCCCGAGTGGTGGCGACCACGGGCGGCGACGCGCGACGGTCACGATCGCGCAGGTAGTGTTCGAGGTGTTGGGCGGTCGGGCCCGGCGGCGTCCCGCGCCGCCGTTCCGGCCGGAAGCAGGATGCCCTGGAGGTGGGGGAGATGACGGATCCGGCCAAGGTACGCCGGCACGCGGAGCGCATCCGCGAACTGGTCGCGTCGGTGGTGCGGAGCCAGATCAAGGACCCCCGGCTCGGCATGATCACCATCACCGACGCCCGGATCACCGCCGACCTGCGGGACGCCACGGTCTTCTACACCGTGCTCGGTGACGCGGCGGCCCAGTCCAGCACGGCGGCGGCGCTGGAGAGCGCCAAGGGGATGCTGCGCAGCACCGTCGGCAAGGCGCTCGGGCTGCGGCACTCGCCGACCCTGACCTTCGTCCTCGACGACGTACAGGACCAGGTCAAGCACATCGACGACCTGCTCGCTGCGGCCCGGAACGCCGACGCCGAGGTGCAGCGGCTGGCCGCCAGGGCGCAGTACGCCGGCGAGCCCCAGCCGTACCGCCTGGACGACGAGGAGTCCGAGGTCGCCGAGGAGGAGACCCAGGACGAGGGTGAGCCGCAGGGCGGCGGCAGGCGGTGATCGCCCCCGCCGAGGGCGCGGACGGTACGCGGGGTGACTCCGGTCCGACCGACGCCGACTGGGCGGCCGGCGTCGCCGCGGTACGCGGGCTCTCCGCCGACGCGCGGGTGCTGCTGATCTGCCACGTCAATCCGGACGGGGACGCGCTGGGCAGCATGCTCGGCTTCGGGCTGGGCCTGCGTCGGCTGGGCGTACGGCACCTCCAGGCCACCTTTCCCGGGCCGCCGGAGGTGCCGGAGTCGTTCCGCTGGCTGCCCGGGCTGGACCTGCTCGTGCCGGAGCGGGCGGCGTACCCGGACCCGGACCTGGTGATCTGCTTCGACGCGGCGAGCGAGTCGCGCCTGGGTGATCTGGTCGACCGGCTGGCGACGGCGGGGACGAGCCTGGTGCTCGACCACCACGCCTCGAACGCCGGGTTCGGCCGGATCGACCTGGTGGATCCGCACGCGGCGGCGACCTCGGTGCTGGCGGAGGGGTTGCTGGCCCGGCTCGGGGTTCCCCTGGACGCCGACATCGCCGCCTGCCTCTACGTCGCGCTGACCACGGACACCGGCTCGTTCCGCTTCGACGCCACCACCCCGGCGGTGCACGAGATGGCGGCCCGGCTGCTGGCCACCGGCATTCGGCCGGGGGAGATCTCCCGGCGGATCTTCGACACCCGGCCGTTCGGCGCCGTCCGGCTCTTCGGTGAGGTGCTCGGGCGGGCCCGGCTGGAGCCGGCGGCGGCCGGTGGCCGGGGCCTGGTCTGGACCGTCGCCACCCTGGACGACCTGGCCCGGTACGAGCAGCCGCCGCACGTGCTGGAGTCGCTGATCGACTCGGTCCGGGTGACCGCCGAGGCCGAGGTGAGCTGCGTGGTCAAGCAGGTGGCTGCCGGGGAGTGGTCGGTCTCGCTGCGGAGCAAGGGTGCGGTGGACGTGAGCCGGGCGGCGGTGGTGCTGGGCGGCGGTGGGCACCGGTTCGCCGCCGGATTCACCGGGCGGGGCAGCGCAGACGAGGTCATGGACCGGGTCCGGACCGCGCTGGATGGGGCGCTGCTTCCGGCCTGAGATCAGCGTCGTCTCGGGGTGGGCCGTTCTGGTCCGTTCACCGGCCGTTGTCCAGATGTCGGGAACACTGGGCAGTATGTGGACCTGAACGATAGCTTGGGAAAGGACCGGCGCCGTGCTGCGGCGCAGGTCGTGGGCGGTGGCGCCACACCCGGTGCCGCCTCCCTCCAGGGTCAGACCGACCCGGGCTCACGCTGCCAGGCGAGCCGCTCCGGTGATCCCGGACCGCTGCCGGGCGCCCAGCAGGCCGACGACTTCACGTCGTGGTGCGGCGTCAGACGCGCCGACTGGAGTCTCGGGACGCCCGTAGGGCCACCGTGTCGGTGGTCCGCACCCTGGAAGGGATCTCCCATGGCGACCAAGCGCAAGGCCCAGCCCGAGACCACCGACGAGGCCCGCGAGCAGATGCGCCGCGCGCTGCAGACCTCGATGGACACCCGTCAGTGACGCACGCCGACCGGCGGTGATGCCCGCCGACGTCCGTCGACGGCATCACCGCCCGCCCGGCCTCCGCCGGTGGGTCCACGTGGCCGCGGATCGGGCGCTACCGTGCGCGGGTGCAGCGGATCCTGGTGGTCGGTAGCCCGGGTGCGGGCAAGAGCACCCTCGCCCGTGCGGTCGCCCGCCGGCTCGACCTTCCGCTGATCCACCTCGACCGGCACTACTGGGGGCCCGGCTGGGTCGCCTCCGACGAGGCGCGCTTCCGCGCCGAGGTGGCTGGGCTCGCCGACCGCCCTGCCTGGGTGATGGACGGCAACTACGGCTCGACGCTCGACCTCCGGCTGCCCCGCGCCGACGTGCTGGTCCTCTGCGATCCGCCCCGGCTGGTGTGCCTCGCCCGGGTGCTGCGCCGGCACTGGGCGAACCGCGCCACCCGCCGCCCCGACCTTCCGGACGGCTGCCCCGAGCAGATCGACCTGGAGTTCCTGCGCTACGTCTGGCACTTTCCCCGCCGGTCCCGCCCGCGGGTGATCGCCGCCCTCGCGGCGGTCGTGCCGCGACCCACGGTGGTCCGGCTGCGCAGTGGGGCGGACGTCCGGCGCTGGCTCGACACCCTCCCGCCCAGCTGACCGCCCGCCCCCGGCTCAGCGCCGCCGTGGGGCCCAGAGTCCTCCCTGGGCGGTACGCCGGCTGATCTGACCGCCGCCGGGTCCGCGGAGCAGCAGCGCGACCCCGACCGCGACCGGCACCGCCAGCAGCGGGCCGAGCAGGTACGCCCACCAGCCCCGGGGCTGCCCGTACACGAGTGCCGGGCCGAGTGAGCGGGCCACGTTCATCGAGGCGCCGGTGAGCGGTGAGGCCCAGAGTCCCGCGAGGGCGAGATAGCCGCCGACCGCGACGGCCGCCAGCGGTCCGACGTTCTGTGCGCCGGAGGCGGTGCCGAGGACGGTGCTGAGCAGGCCGACGGTGAGGATCAGCTCCCAGACCAGCGCCATCGGGGTGCTGATGCCAGGGCCGGGAACGGTGAGGCCGGCGGTGCCGTGCCCGCCGAGCAGGCCCGCGAGGAGCGCCGCCGCCGATACGGCCCCGGCGAGCTGCGCGATCAGGTAGCCGGGGACCCGGCGCCACGGGAAGTCCCGCCGTAGGGCGAAGGCCAGCGTCACCGACGGGTTCAGGTGCGCACCGGAGACCGCGCCCATGAACAGGATGATCGAGGCGACCATCAGGCCCGGGGCGATCACGGCCGCGGTACGGCTCACCGACCCGGCGCCGAGGCGCTGGTTCACCACGCCCGGGCCGACGGAGACCAGCACCAGGAAGAACGTGCCGAGCAGTTCGGCGAAGAACCGCCGCCACCAGACCGGGTCCCCGCCGTCGACCAGCTTCTCGCCGTTGGCCGCCATGGGCTGACCGTAGACGCCGCAGGGCCGCCCCGCCCCGGGTACGCGGACACCCGCCGATCGGCGGCCGGTAAGTGACGCAGACGCTTGCGTCCCTTACTCGCGCCGTGTCAGGATCGGCGGCGATGAGCCAGACCGCCACCTCCGCCCCGACCGCCGGCGCCGCCTCGCCCCGGCGGATCGCCGCGCTCGCCCTGCCGGCGCTCGTGGTGCTCGCCGCCGAGCCGCTCTACGTCCTCGTGGACACGGCCGTGGTCGGGCACCTGGGTCGCGTCCCACTCGCCGCGCTGGCCGTCGGCGGCACGGTCATGACCCTGACCGCCTGGCTCGGCACCGTCGTCGCGTACGGCACCACGGGGCGGTCGGCCCGCCGGTTCGGGTCGGGTGACCGGGCCACCGCGGTGGCCGAGGGCGTCCAGGCGTCCTGGCTCGCCCTTGGGGTCGGCGTGCTGGTGGCGCTCGGCATGCAGCTCGGCGGTGGGGCCTTGGCGCGTACCCTCGTCGGCGCTCCCGGCGACGTGGCCGACGCCGCCGCGCAGTGGCTGCGGATCGCGGCCCTCGGCGCGCCCGGCCTGCTCCTCGCGGCCGCCGGCAACGGCTGGCTGCGTGGCATCCAGGACACCCGCCGGCCGCTGCTCTTCGTGCTCGCGCCCAACCTGCTCTCGGCGCTGCTCTGCCCGCTGCTGGTCTATCCGGTCGGGCTCGGCCTGGCCGGTTCGGCGGTCGCGAACGCGGTCGCGCAGACCCTCTCCGGCGGTCTCTTCGCGGCGGCGCTGATGCGCGAACGGGTCTCGCTGCGGCCCCGCCCTCGGCTGATCCGGCAGCAGCTCGTGCTCAGCCGGGACCTGCTGATCCGGGGCGTCGCCTTCCAGGCGAGCTTCCTGTCCGCCACCGCCGTCGCCGCCCGGTTCGGCGCCGCCGCCGTCGGCGCCCACCAGATCGCCCTGCAGCTCTGG
>JBARAE010000823.1:0-5081 GCA_049791715.1 Micromonospora sp. | reverse complement strand
TCGCCATGAACGACGACATCTTCGACTTCTGGTACGAGGCGCTGCCCGGCTACGAGGAGGTCGGCCGCCGCCGGGTCCTGCTCGGCTGCTGGGGCGCGTTCCAGAACCCCGACGTCGTCGACTACCGGTACGAGACCATGACCGACTGGGGGCGGGCCATGCACGTCTCCCCCGGGATCGTCGTCGACGGCAAGCTGCTCACCACCGACCTGGTGGACATCAATCTCGGCATCCGGATCCTGCTCGGCAGCTCCTACTACAAGGACTGGGCCGGCCAGGAGGAACCGTTCGTCAAGTACGACCCGCTGGGCAACCCGGTCGACATCCGCCACCCCTGGAACCAGACCACGCTCCCCGATCCCGGCAAGCGCGACTTCAACGACCGGTACAGCTGGGTGATGAGCCCCCGCTGGTTCGACAAGAGCAGCGGAGAGCACCTCGCGCTGGACACCGGCGGCGGCTGCTTCGCCCGGCTCTACACCACGGCCCTGGCGAAGATGGTGGACACCCCGTACGTGAAGTCCACCGGGCACAGCGTGCTGATCTCGCTGCCGAAGAGCCAGCGGCTGCCCGAGACGACGCTGGAGTGGAAGATCCCGAAGTGGTCGAACGCGCTGGAGCGGGACCGCTCGCGGGCCTACTTCATCGCGTACTCGGCGGCGATGGCGCTGTACTTCCTCGAGCGCGCGATGGAGCGGGTGCGCGGCGGGGACATGCGGGTCTTCGCCGAGTTCGAGGTGCCGGACGAGGCCATCGGGTGCGGCTTCCACGAGGCGGTCCGGGGCATCCTGTCGCACCACATCGTGATCCGGGACCGCAAGATCGCCAACTACCACCCGTACCCGCCGACGCCGTGGAACGGCAGCCCCCGCGACAGCTACGGCACCCCCGGGCCGTACGAGGACGCGATCCAGAACACGCCCATCTTCGAGGAGAACGGCCCGGACAACTTCAAGGGCGTGGACATCATGCGGGCGGTGCGCAGCTTCGACCCCTGCCTGCCGTGCGGGGTGCACATGTACGTCGGCGGTGGGCAGACCCTCAAGAAGATCCACTCACCGATGTTCGGCGCGTCCCATGGGTGAACAGCCCGACGTCGCGCGCCTCGACGACGCGGCGGTCGAGCCGCGGCTGGCCCGCCTGGACGCCGTGCTCGGCCAGTTGGAGCAGACCCCCGGCCGCACCGCCGAGCTGGCGCTGGAGGCCGTCGAACTGCTGACCGAGGTGTACGGCGAGGCGCTCGCCCGGGTCACCGACCTGGCCGCCGGCAGCTCCCGCGCGCTCGACCGGCTCACCGGCGATGAGCTGCTGCGGCACCTGCTGCTGCTGCACCGCATCCACCCGGACACGGTGGAGCGACGGGTGGCCCGTGCGGTGGACGACCTCCGGCCGCAGCTGCGCGCGCAGGGCGCCGAGATCACGCTGATCGGCGTCCAGGACGAGATGGCGCGAGTCAGCCTGTCCGCGAGTTCGTGCGGCGCGGCGGCCCTGCGTGACCTGATCCGGGAACAGGTGTTGACGTTCGCGCCGGAGCTGTCCGCCGTCGACGTGGTGGCGCCGGCGCCCGCGCTGATCCCGGTCGCCGCCCTGTGGCAGCGGCCGGACCGGACGGATGCGGCAGCGATGAGCGAGGCGGGGCGAGCCGCGGGGCCAGTGGCGTTCGGTGGCCCGGCATGACGGCGGGTGGGCTGCAGCGGGCGATCCGCCGCGCACGGCAGCGCGCTGACTCGGCCGAGCGGTGCGGCATGTGCGCCGGTCCGGTCGGGCCCGAGCACCGGCATTTGTGGGACGACCAGGACGGGGAGCTGATGTGCGCCTGCACGCCATGCTCGTTGCTGTTCGAACGAGAGGCGGCCGGCGGCGACCGGTACCAGCTCGTGCCCAGCCGCGGCAGGCGATTGGCCGGCCTGTCCGCCGACGAGCTCGGCGTGCCGGTCGGGCTGGTGTTCTTCGTGAAGCAGCGCGACGGCCGGGTGCTCGGGCACTACCCGAGCCCGCTCGGCGCGACCGAGTCGGAGATCGACGCCGCCGCCTGGCGAACCCTGGAGGCGCGCGCACCCGTGCTGGCCGAGCTGAGGCCACGGGTCGAGGCGGTCCTGGTGTGGACGGGCACGTCGCGCGGCGGCGGCCAGCAGTGGGTGGTGCCGGTCGACGACTGTTACCGGCTCGTGGCGATCGTCCGGCGGCACTGGACGGGCATGTCCGGCGGAAGCGCGGTGTGGCGGGAGATCGCCCGGTTCTTCGACGACCTCGGCCGGCGACATGACCGGCCGTCCGGCAACGACTGACGGAGGAGGCGGGGATGGGCGAGATCCGAGTGGGCGAGCCCGATGTGGAGCTCGACGCGCCGGCGCACACCAAGGGCGTCGAGGAGGGCAACTCGCGGCGTCGGAAGCAGGCGGGCCATCACGACGACGGGACGGTGGACGCCCGCCGCTCGACCGGCATCCGGCCCAAGAAGCACGGCCCGATCCTGCCGATCATGCCGGACCTGCCGCCGGGCTGAGCGGGCCCGGCACGGGCCCGAAGGAGGTGAGCTATGCGGAAGCTGCTGGCGCTGCTGGTCGGCGTCGCCGTCGGCGGGGTGTTCTGGAAGGAACTGCCCGCGCTCCGGCGCTACATCAAGATCGAGAAGATGTGAACGGAAGGGCCGAACGAGCCGATGTGTCTTGGTATCCCGGGTGAGATCGTCGAGGTCAAGGCCGGTCACGACGATCTCGCCGTGGTCGACGTCGTGGGGGTGCGGCGGGCGGTCAACATCGGCCTGCTCGAGGCGGACCAGATCGGCGTCGGCGACTGGGTGCTCGTCCACGTCGGGTTCGCCATGTCGAAGATCGACGAGGCCGAGGCGGCCGCCACGTTGGCGCTGTTGACCGGCCTCGGGCAGGCGTACACCGACGAGCTGCAGGCGCTCGCCGAATCCGACATCACCTAGGGGGTGACCAGATGCGTTTCGTCGACGAGTACCGCGACGCGGAGAAGGCCCAGGCGTTGGCCACCCAGATCGCCGCGCTGTGCGAGCCGGGACGGCAGTACAAGTTCATGGAGGTCTGCGGCGGGCACACGCACACCATCTACAAGCACGGGATCGAGGACTACCTGCCGGAGAACGTCTCCCTCGTGCACGGGCCGGGCTGCCCGGTCTGCGTCATCCCGATGGGCCGGGTGGACGACGCCATCGCCATCGCCAACGAGCCAGGCGTCATCATGACCGCGTTCGGCGACATGATGCGGGTCCCGGGCGGGAACGGCTCCTTCCTGGACGCCAAGGCCGCCGGCGCGGACATCCGGATGGTGTACTCGCCGCTGGACGCGTTGAAGATCGCGCGGACCAACCCGGACCGCCGGGTGGTCTTCATGGCGATCGGATTCGAGACCACCTCGCCGTCGACCGCGATGACCGTGCTGCGGGCGGCCGCCGAAGGCATCGACAACTTCTCGGTGTTCTGCAACCACGTGACGATCCTTCCGGCGATCAAGGCGATCCTCGACTCCCCCGACCTGCGTCTCGACGGTTTCCTCGGGCCCGGGCACGTCTCCACCGTCATCGGCTGCCGGCCGTACGAGTTCATCGCCCGTGACTACGGCAAACCGCTGGTGTGTGCCGGGTTCGAGCCGCTGGATCTCCTGCAGTCGGTCTTCATGCTGCTCAAGCAGCTCGCCGACGGCCGCTGCGAGGTGGAGAACCAGTACACCCGGGTGGTGCCCTGGGACGGCAACCTGCGGGCGCTGGAGGCGATTGGCCAGGTCATGCAGCTGCGACCGTACTTCGAGTGGCGCGGCCTCGGCTTCATCTCGCACTCGGCGCTGGGGATGCGGGACGAGTACGCGGCGTACGACGCCGAGCGAATCTTCCAGGTTCCCGGGGTGCGTGTGGCGGACCCGAAGGCCTGCCAGTGCGGCGAGGTGCTCAAGGGAGTCCTCAAGCCCTGGGAGTGCAAGGTGTTCGGCACCGCCTGCACGCCGGAGACCCCCATCGGCACGTGCATGGTCTCCTCCGAGGGCGCCTGCGCGGCCTACTACAACTTCGGCCGCTTCACGCGGCAGCGGCTGACAGAGGCGGTCCGGGCATGACGACCGAACGCACCGCCGGGTGGGCTGAGCGCGCCGTGGCCGAAGCGGAGGCGGCGACCGAGCACGAGCCGGGGCGGCTCTCGCCGGAGCAGCAGGTACTGAAGCGCATCGAACGAGCTCGCCGGCGCGCGCCCAGGATCCGGGAGAGCCGGATCACGCTCGCGCACGGCGCGGGTGGGAAGGCGACGCACAGCCTGGTCGAAGGGCTGTTCCTCGAGGCGTTCCGCAACCCGACGCTGGAGGCGCTCGACGACGCTGCGGTCCTGTCTGTGGGCACCGGCCGGCTGGCCTTCACCACCGACTCCTATGTGGTGTCGCCGCTGTTCTTCCCGGGTGGCGACATCGGCGATCTCGCGGTCAACGGCACGGTCAACGACCTCGCGGTCAGCGGCGCCCGGCCGCTGTACCTGTCGGCCGGGTTCATCCTGGAGGAGGGCTTTCCCGTCGCCGACCTGCAGCGGATCACCGCCTCCATGGCCGCCGCCGCCGAGCGCGCTGGGGTCCAGGTGGTCACCGGCGACACGAAGGTGGTGCAGCGGGGCAAGGCCGACGGCTGCTACGTCAACACGGCCGGGGTGGGCGTGCTGGAACGGCCGACCGCCCTCGGCACCGCACAGGTCCGCCCCGGTGACGCGGTCCTCGTCTCCGGGCCGATCGGCGACCACGGGGTCACCATCATGGTCGCCCGCGGCGAGCTGGACATCGCCGCCGACCTGGCCTCGGATACCGCGGCGCTGCCCGGGCTGGTGGACGCGCTGCTGGACGCGGCACCCGGGGTGCGGCTGCTGCGTGACGCCACCCGGGGCGGCGTGGCGACGGTCCTCAACGAGGTGGCGCAGGCGGCCCGGGTCGCCGTCGTCGTCGACGAGGCGGCCGTGCCGGTGCGTCCCGCCGTGACCGGCGCCTGCGAGCTGCTCGGCATCGACCCGCTCTACGTGGCGTGCGAGGGCCGCCTGGTGGCGGTGGTGGACGGCGCGCAGGCGGAGGCCGCCGTGGCGGCGCTGCGC
>JBARAE010000822.1:0-2477 GCA_049791715.1 Micromonospora sp. | reverse complement strand
GCCGGGGCCGGACGGAGGTCCCGAGCGGGGGCGATTGACGGGCCGGGTCCCATGACCCTCCTCTGGATCGGCTGGTCAGTTGCTTCCCGGCTCAGCGCCGGCGCCACCTCGTCGTGCAACGAGCGGGCGGACGGTGCGGGTACGCGCGACGCGGGTCACAGGCACCCCTCGATGGCCTTCAGCAGCTGCTCGGCGTGTTCCGGGCGGCAGACGAGCAGGTCGGGCAGGCGCGGGTTGGGGGCGTTGTACCTCAGCGGTGAACCGTCGATCCGGGAGGCGTGCATCCCGGCTCCCACCGCGACCGCCACCGGGGCGGCGGAGTCCCACTCGTACTGCCCGCCCGCGTGCACGTACGCGTCGGCCGCGCCGGTCACGACCGCGCAGACCTTGACCCCCGCCGAGCCCATCGGCACCGCCTCGGCGCCGAGCCGTTCGATCAGCTCGGGGACGAACGCCGGCGGCCGGCTGCGACTGACGGCGATCCTCAGCGGACCGTCGGCCGCCGCGGCCGGCGGCTCGCTCGTGCCCAGTACCAGCGGGCTGCCGCCCGGGCCGGTCCGGGCCGGCATGCCGACGGCGCCGGCGGTCAACCCGCCTTCCGGGCCGGCCGAGCGCTCCCAGAGGGCGACGTGCACGGCCCAGTCGGTACGCCCCTCCTCGGAGAACTCCCGGGTGCCGTCCAGCGGGTCGATGATCCAGACCCGGTCGGCGCCGAGGCGGGCCGGCCGGTCGCCGGTGGAGAAGTCCTGCCGGGAGTCCGCCTGCTCCTCGGAGAGCACGGCGTCGGCCGACCGGTAGCGCGCCAGCGCCGCCAGCATCAGCTCGTGCGAGGCGCGGTCGCCGGCGTCCTTCAGTGCCCTGGGCTCGGCAAAGCCCCGGTCGGCGCGCAACGCCGTCAGGGTGGCCCCGGCCCGCTCCGCCAGCCATTCCGCGAAAGCCTGGTCGTCGAGCCGGTCGATGTCGTCGGGCACCTGGCTGTCACCCCTCGTCTGGTCTGCGCGCGCGGCGGGTCGGCCGCCCGGACCGCACCATATTGGCCGGTCGGGTGAGTGGACAACAAGTGCGACGGCCGGAACCGGCACGCCCGGCCGACCCATCTGTGCCCGCATGTTGAACTTCGCGTGTATGCCGGTCGAACGGCCCGGAGCAGGCCCTAGGCTCGTGCGCATGACCGCCGAGCAGCTGATCTCCTTCGCCCGTGGCGCTCCCTCGCTGGACATCGTCGATGTCGAGGGGCTCAAGGCCGCCGCCGTCCGCGCCTTCGACGCCGATCCCGCGGGGGTCACGGCGTACGGCACTTCCGTCGGGTACCCGCCCCTGCGGAAGTGGATCGCCGAGAAGCACGGCGTCGAAGCCGACCAGGTGCTGATCACGAACGGCTCGCTGCAGGCCGACGCCTTCCTCTTCGACCACCTGGTCCGGCGGGGTGACGCCGTGGTCGTCGAGCGCCCGACGTACGACCGGACGCTGCTCAACCTGCAGAAGATGGGCGGCGAGATCCACGGCGTCACGATCCAGCCCGACGGCCTGGACACGGCGGAGCTGCGCAAGCTGCTGGAGTCGGGGGTGCGTCCGCGGCTGGCGCACGTGATCCCGAACTACCAGAACCCGGCCGGCGTGACGCTCTCCCTGGAGAAGCGTCGGGAGCTGCTCGAGCTCGCCGCCGAGTACGACTTCACGATCTTCGAGGACGACCCGTACGCGGACATCCGGTTCCGGGGTGAGCCGCTGCCGTCGATGCTCTCGATGGACACCCGAGGTGTGGTGGTGCACGCGTCCAGCTTCACCAAGACGGTCTGTCCGGGTGTACGGGTCGGGTACCTGGTCGGTGCGGCGGAGCTGATCGCCGCGATCGCGAAGAAGGCCACGAACCTCTACATCTCGCCGGGCATGGTCTCCGAGGCGATCGTGCACCAGTTCTGCGTGTCGGGCGACATCGAGCGTTCGATCCGCACCGTGTCGACGGCCCTCGGCGAGCGGGCCGGGGTGCTCGCCGAGTCGCTGCGCCGGCACATTCCCGAGGCCCGCTTCGTGGAGCCGGACGGGGGCTACTTCCTCTGGGTGGAGCTGCCGCAGGACGTGGAGGTGGACCGGCTCGCCCCGGCGGCGGCCGAGCGCGGCGTGGCGGTCGTCAAGGGCAGCGACTTCCTGCTCGACGGCGGTCGGCACGCGCTGCGGCTGGCGTTCTCCGCGGTGACCGCCGACCGGATCGACGAGGGTGTCCGCCGGCTGGCCGAGGCGGTGGAAGCCGTCCGCGGCTGATTTTCTGTCGGGTTTCCGACAATAAGGCGATGCCGGCCGGTTCAGGTCTCCCCCTGGGCCGGCCGGCGGCCCACAATGCTGCGAGCGCCGTTCACCTATCCCGGTGACGGGTCCGCCGCCCGGGAGGCCGCACCCCCGCCCCCGCCCGGACCACCGGCGCGCACAGCACAACTCCCGCCCCCAAGGGTGCCGGGTGGGCCGTGTCGCCCCTCA
Source organism: Micromonospora sp. (assembly GCA_049791715.1). Classification (GTDB taxonomy): domain Bacteria; phylum Actinomycetota; class Actinomycetes; order Mycobacteriales; family Micromonosporaceae; genus Micromonospora. Next base: position 2 of record JBARAE010000822.1, on the reverse strand, counting down.
CC
>JBARAE010000821.1:0-3271 GCA_049791715.1 Micromonospora sp. | reverse complement strand
CGCTGAGGCCCAGCGCCGCCCGGGCCGCCGCCTCGTCCGCGCTCAGCGCGACCAGGGCGTCGAGCACCTCCTCGCGGGCCGGGGTGAGCTCCGGCAGGGACAGCCGGGACGGGTCGAGCCGCCGGCCGGCGCCGGCGTCCGCCTTCCCCTCCGAGGGCGGCAGCAGGATGAGCATCGGACCAGGGTACGGCCCGCATCAGCGCCACGGCCGCACGGCCGTCGCCGGGTGGTACACGCGATAGTCGCCGACCTCGGCCACCACGGCGGCGTCGGCTTCCGCGCCGAGCATCCGCCGCAGTCCCCGCTCTGCCGAGGAACCGACGGCCACCACGTAACCGGGCCGGTCCGCCCGGCCGACCCGCTTCCAGTACGGCGGATACCGGTTCTGCCCAGGGGTGAGGTTGCCGTCGAGCACCGCGCAGGCCACCGCCTCACCCGTGTTGAAGATCAGCCGGTTGCAGGTCCAGTAGTCGCTGTACACCTCGCGCAGGCCGGCCCGGCGGACGGCGTCGGCCAGCTCGCGGGCCTGCCGCTCCTCGGCGCGCAGCCCGGGGGCGTCGGCGATGAAGAGAGCGGTGGCGACCAGCGCGGTCACCGTCAACGCGGCCAGCACGGCGGCGGCCAGCGCACCGCCCAGCCGGCCGATCACCGCGGTTCGGTGCCGCCCGGCGTGGGCCGCGGCGAGCCAGAGCGGCCAGAGCACCGCCGGCAGGGAGATCTGCAGCACCGACAGGTACCGGGAGTAGGCCAGCGGTTCCGCCGCGGCGAGCGGGCTGCGGACGTACGCCAGCAGGGTCAGCGCGGCGCCGGCGACCAGGGCGAGCTGCGCGACCGGCCGGACCCGTCCGGCCCGATCGGCGGCCCGCCGGTACGCGACCAGCGCGAGCAGCGCGGCGGCCGCGAGCAGCACCGGGTAGAGCAGGCCGAACCACTGCTGCCAGCGGGCGCAGCCGGCCGGCCGGCAGAGGCCGGTGGCCAGCGGCACCCCCTCCAGCAGCCCGCCGTACACCCGGTCCGACCAGGGCGGTACCGGCCCGGGTTTGGTGCTGATCTCGCGGAGCACCGACAGCGAGTCCTGACCGTCCGGGGCGAGCAGGTTGTCCTTGATCATCGGGGCCACCCCGACCAGGAACCCGACCACCAGCAGCACACCCGGCCAGCCGACCAGGTCCCGGGGCGCCGCCCAGATCAGCAGCGCCCCGGCCACCGCCAGGTACGGCACGATCAGCCAGTCCGACCAGAGCGCCAACCCGGCGAGCAGCCCGAACAGGCCGGTCGCCAGCCACCGGTGCCGGACCCGGCGCTCGCCGAGCGCCACCGCGATCAGCAGCATCGCGACCACCGCCGGCTTCACCTCCGGCCGCCCGCCGACGACGGTGAGCTGGTCCCGCACCACCCGCTCGGAGCCGAGGGCCAGCAGCCCGACGACGAAGGTGGCGAACCACGGGGAGCAGAGGCGGCGGGTCAGCCGATACATCAGCCAGAGGAAGAGCGCGTAGAGCACCAGCAGCGGCAGCCGCAGCACCGGCCAACTCGGCCCGGCCAGCCCGATCAGGGGAGCGGCGAGGTACGACTCCAGCATCCCCATGTACCGCTGGCCGTACAGGAAGACGGGGCGGTCCCGACCGGCGGCGATGTGCATCGCGGCCAGCCCGAACGTCGCCTCGTCGCTGTTCGAGCCGGGGAGGGTCAGCAGGGTCAGCACCAGCCGGTAGCCGACCCCGGCGAGGCCGAGCACCAGCGCGACGAGCGCCGGCCGGTCGAGCGCCGGGCGCCACCGCCCCGGGTGCTGCTCTGGTGCTGTCGACACGACCAACGCCCCCGTCGTCGCCCCGACCGCAGTTTTTCACGGTGCCGGGCGGCGGCGGGGAGGATCGGCGGAGCCGGTGCCCGGGCCACTCGCGTGGCCGCTTCCGCCCAGGTGTGGCAGGGTGGCAGCGTGTCGTCACCCGTACCCGCCGGAGAACTCGCGGTACCGCAGCTGCACCGGGCCGCGCGCTTCGAGGACGCCGTCCACAAGATCGTCGCGAGTCGGTTGCAGCGCACCGGGTGGCAGGCCAACATCGTCGCGTACGCCGGCTACGGTGCGCCCGGTTGGGCGCGCGTGCTCTGCCGGGTGCTCCTCGGCCGCCCGGACGTCCGGCAGCGGGCCACGCCGGAGAAGGTGCGCGGCTGGCGCAGCTTCGCCACCCTGCCCGCCAAGCACGTCACGGTGACCATCGAGGCCGGCGGCGTACGCCACGAGGCCACCGCCGACCGCAGCGGCTTCGTCGACGCCGTCATCGATGCGGACTTCGCGCCCGGCTGGGCCTCCGTACGCCTCAGCGTGCCGGACGCCGAGCCGGTCGAGGCGCTGGTCCGCATCCTCGACCCGGACGTCCGGTTCGGCATCCTCTCCGACATCGACGACACGGTGATGGTCACCGCGCTGCCCCGCCCCCTGCTCGCCGCGTGGAACACCTTCGTCCTCGACGAGCACGCCCGCGCCGCGGTGCCCGGTATGGCCGTGCTCTACGAGCGGCTGGCCACGGCGCACCCCGGCGCACCGGTCTTCTACCTCTCCACCGGCGCGTGGAACGTCGCTCCGACGCTCACCCGGTTCCTCTCCCGGCACCTCTACCCGGCCGGGCCGCTGCTGCTCACCGACTGGGGGCCGACCGCGGACCGCTGGTTCCGCAGCGGCAGCGAACACAAGCGCGCAACCCTCGCCCGGCTGGCCCGCGAGTTCCCCGACGTGAAGTGGCTGCTGATCGGCGACGACGGGCAACATGACCCGGACATCTACCGGGAGTTCGCCGCCGCCCACCCGGACAACGTGGCCGGGGTGGCCATTCGCCGGCTCTCGCCGACCCAGTCCGTCCTCGCCGGCAGCCTGCCCGCACCGGCCGGCCTCCCCTCCGCCGGACCGGTGGGGCAGAAATGGCTCTCCGCCCCGGACGGCGCCGGCCTGTGGAAGCTGCTGCGGGACGCGGGCCTGGTCTGACGTACGACCCGACCCGCGTCCGCCGCCGTCCTAGTCGGTGGTCGACCCGGTGCCGGAGCTGACCGAGCCGCCCTCGGCGCCCGTACCGGCGCCGGCCATGTCGTTGTCGCCCGTGCCGTCCTGCGGCATCCCGCCGTCACCGTTCATGCCGGCGCCGTTCATCCCGGGGTCGGTCCCGCCGTTGCCGGCCATCCCCGCGTCGTCCATGCCCGCGCCCTGCTGGCCGTCTCCCGCTCCGCCGTTCTGCTGCGCGCCACCGCCCGGCGCGGCCGAGTCGCCGGCCTGCCC
>JBARAE010000820.1:0-3414 GCA_049791715.1 Micromonospora sp. | reverse complement strand
CTGGCCACCGGTCGCCGCACCCGACGCGGCGACCCCGCCGGTTCCCGAGCGGTTCGCCGCCGCCCTGGACATGACGACCGAACTGCCCCGGATGCCGCGCACGGAGGCGCCGCCCACCGCGCCGCAGGCAAACCCCTACGCCGGGATGCCGCAGGCCAACCCCTACGCCGGGATGCCGCAGGCCGCCGCGCCCCCGGCGGTCAGCCGGCCGGTCCCCGCGCCGATGGCGAACCGGCCGCAGACGCCGCAGCAGCAGGCCGCGAACCGCCAGCGGTACGCGGACGAGACGATGGAGCTGCCGATCTTCCGGGAGCTCGAGTCGAACTGGTTCCGCACCCGCCGACCGGGACCGGAGGAGGCGGCCGCCGCGCAGGCCGAGGCGGCGAACGGTGCCGCGACCCAGCAGTTCGCCAAGGTCGATGCCGCCGGTCGGGCCGTCCAGCAGACACCACCCGGGACGACAGGTAACGCACCGATGGCACACACACCGACTGCCGGCGGAGCGCCGCGCGACAACGGGCCGACGAACGGGGGCACCCGTCCCGGTTACGGGGGACCGCTGCCCAGCCGGCAGGCCAGCCCGCAGACCGCCGGCTGGCAGACCGCGGCCGACGACGGCTGGCGTGCCGCCTCCGCGGCCACCGAGGTGCCGGTGGAGGACACCACCCCGAAGGGGCTGCCGAAGCGGACGCCGATGGCGCAGCTGGTCCCGGGTGGCGTGGAGAAGCCGTCCGCCTCGGTGGAGCGGCGGACACCGGAGGGTGTTCGCGGTCTCCTGTCGGCCTACCATCGGGGCGTCCAGCGGGGGCGTAACCACCCGACCGACAACTCGACCGGCCCGGAGGCGACCCCGGGCGGGCAGCAGTCCTCGCAGTCTGGCTCAGGCCCGGTGGCCGGGAGCGGGCAGAAGGAGCAACAAGGATGACAACTACGCAGGATCTCGGTTGGCTGCTCGCCAACTTCGCCGACCGGGTGCCGGGTGTCGCGCACGCGGTCGCCGTCTCCGCGGACGGCCTGCTTCTCGCGTCGTCTCGTGACCTCCCGCGGGACCGGGCCGACCAGCTGGCCGCGATCGCGTCCGGCCTGGTCAGCCTGACCCAGGGCGCGGCGCGCTGCTTCGAAGGCGGCGCGGTGCTGCAGACCGTCGTCGAGATGGACAACGGCTTCCTGTTCCTGATGTCCATCTCGGACGGCTCGTCGTTCGCGGTCCTCGCCGCGCGCAGCTGCGACGTCGGGCAGGTCGGTTACGAGATGGCGCTGCTCGTCGACCGGGTGGGCGACGCCCTGACCCCGCAGCCGCGTACGGCTGTCGGGATGATGGGCTGATCGACGCGCTGACCGGTGGGTCAGAGGCGGCAACAACAACGACAAGGACGGGTTCCACCGGAGCGAGCCGGTGTCGGGTACGAAGGAGGTGAGCGGCGACATGGATCGTGACGAGCCGACCGGGGCGTTGGTGCGTCCATACGCCGTGACCCGTGGTCGTACCCGTCCCCGACTCGACATCGCGCTGGAGGCGCTCGTCGAGACGACGGTGCGCGGTCGGGCCGCTGCCAGTGGATCTGGCGGCGGAGGCCGTGAACACCAGTACATCGCCGCGCTGTGTGACGGACGCGTGCAGTCGCTCGCCGAGATCGCGGCGCGGATGCAGCTTCCGCTCGGCGTGGCCCGGGTGCTCATCGCCGACATGGCGACGGACGGCCTGGTCGCGGTCCACGAGCCGACCATCCTGGACGACTCCGATGACGCGGTGGGCACTGAACTGCTGGAGAGGGTGCTGAGTGGACTTCGCAGGCTCTGACATGTCGCACCGGCCGCCGGCCCCGAGCGGGCGCGTGACGTCGGCGAAGATCGTTATCGCTGGTGGATTCGGCGTCGGCAAGACGACGCTGGTCGGCTCGGTCTCGGAGATCACGCCGCTGACCACCGAGGCGATCATGACCTCCGCCGGCGTGGGCGTCGACGACACCCGGCAGGTGCCGGGCAAGACGACCACCACGGTGGCGATGGACTTCGGTCGTATCTCGATCGATCGTGACCTGATCCTGTACCTGTTCGGTACACCGGGTCAGACGCGGTTCTGGTTCATGTGGGACGAGCTGGTCCGGGGTGCCATCGGCGCCGTGGTGCTGGTCGACACCCGCCGGTTGGCCGACTGCTTCGCCGCGATCGACTTCTTCGAGCACCGGCGGCTGCCGTACCTGGTGGCCATCAACTGCTTCGACGGGATGCAGTACCACGACCCGCAGGACGTCCGGGACGCGCTGGCCATCTCCAGTGACGTGCCGGTGGTGGCCTGCGACGCCCGCAACCGGGAGTCGACCAAGCACGTGCTGATCTCGCTGGTCGAGTACGTGCTGACCATGCGGCGCTCCCGGGCGGTTGCGCCCGCCTGACCGGCGACGTACGCGCCCGGTGACAGCTTCGGCCGTCACCGGGCGCTTCTCGCTGTCCGGCCGACCTTGCCACTCCTGAAGGTCGGTGGTGGACCTGCCGGATCTGACGGTCACCGGCTACGGAGTCGGACGGATGCCTGCCCGGGACGGTGCGCGTGCTCCGGCAACGTCCACCATCGACCGTGCCGGCCGGCGTCGCCCGCCGCACCCGGCGGAGCCGGATCATCCGCCCCTGACGTGGGCGGACAGGACCAGCGCGGAGGAGACCGCCACCTCACGCAAGAACACCTCATCCGGAGGAACGAACACCAGGGCGCGTCCCTCGCCGAGCACCACGTCCTCCTGCCGCGCAGTGGTGGTGCCGCGCCGGACGTGGACAGTCACGGTGTGGGGAAAGCCCTCCTCATAGGGGCGCGGACCACTCCACAGCGGATGGAGCAGGCAGAAGGCGCCTCCCGGACGCCTCCCTCTGGGCGTCAAGACCGCGGCAGGCGTACCGGTCAGGACCGGTAGCCGGCGGAGCGGTACTCGTACTCCCGGTCGTCGTCCCGGTCGCCCGTGTCGCGGCTGAAGTCCCAGCCACCGGCGGACTCCCGGCCCGGCCGGCCGCCGACCGCGAACCCGCCGATCTCCTGGCCGCGGCGCCAGCCGCGGAAGTAGCCGGTGGTGTTCTCGGCCAGGCTGGCGGCGTTCCGGACGATCCGTAGTGGACGCTCCTCGCGCAGTGGCGAGCCGGGCACCAGGTTGGCCTGGGGCACCCGCTTCGGCAGACCGGCCGAGGTCTCGTCGCCAACCGCCGGGCGGGCGGCCTGCTCGGCGGCCTGCCAGCCGGTGTCCGCAGTGGTCGCCCAGTCCAGCTCGGCCTCGTCGGCGTGCCCGACGAACCAGGCGGACTTGGCGGCGGCGAAGATCAGCAGGTCACCGTCGCCGTCGTCGGAGACCGGCGGGGGCCGGTGCTCCTTCGGCGCGGGTCGCCGTTCGGCCGGGGTCGGAAGGTCGGCGCGGGGGGCCGGCCGGC
>JBARAE010000819.1:0-5499 GCA_049791715.1 Micromonospora sp. | reverse complement strand
GTTCCGGGCCGCCGCCGAGGCGGTGCGGTCCGAGCCGGAGCGGCGGGCACTGCTGCGGCGGGCCGCGGAGCTGGCCGGTTGAGCGCTCGCCCGCACCCACCGGGTTCGGGGTCGGTGGGTGCCGGCGGGACGCTCGGCGGCGTCAGGCGTTCGCCGGCATCTCGACGGAGAGCCAGATCGGCTGCCACTCGGCCATCTCGTGGTAGCGGCGCAGCTCGGACAGGCCGGCCACCACTCCGCTCCAGGCGCCGTACGGGGGGTTGCCCTCGTCGAAGCCGCTCTGCACGAACGTCAGCCGGGTCTTCCCCTCGGACTCGGCCAGCTCCCAGGTGCCGACGCCGATCCCTCCCCAGTCGACGGACATCTTCCGGCCCGGCTCCAGGTCGATCACCTTCGCCGCCTCGCCGGACTCGAAGCCGCCCATGGCGTACCGGCCGCCGACCCAGGGCTCGATCCCGATCGGGTAGCCGAACCAGGCGCTGGCCTGCTCCGACTCGGTCAGCGACGCCCAGACGCGCTCGATCGGAGCGGCGATCAGCAGCTCGCCCCGCAGGTCGGCGGAGGTGAAGTCGGTCCGCGGCAGCAGCGGCCGCCCCTCCAGGTACGCGTTGAGGTTGGCCAGGGCGAGGCTCCAGAACGTGTGCAGGACACCCCGGACGCTGCTGCCGTCGAGGGCCTCGGCGAAGACGAAGTGGCTCTGCCGGAGGGTCAGGATGGTGCTGTCCCCCTCGGGCGTCCACTCGAACTCGGTGGTGGTCTCCACGCCGCCGAGCAGCCACGCGAAGCGCAGTATGTGCTCGTCGACGTGGAGCAGTCGCTGGTGCGGCGCGTCCCCCTCGGGTGTGAAGCGGCCCCAGAACGCGTACCGGTGGGGCAGCTCGACCTCGGCGTGCTCGGCGAGCCAGATGCGCAGCTCGACCGGGTCGGTCAGGGTGCGGCGCACGGCCTCGGCCGGTGCGGCCAGCCGGACGCGCAGGGTCAGCAGGTCACTCATGGTTCTCGCCTTTCGGGTAGCAGGCCACGGCGAGCTTGAAGGCGTCTCCCTCGGCGCCGCCGTAGCGGGCGAACAGGTCCTGCAGGGTCGACTGCAGGTCGTGCAGGAACTCCTGGCGCCGCTCGGCCGGCACCCGGATCTCGCCGGAGACGCCGATCGACGGCAGCTCGGGCGCGCCGCGGTCGAGTGCGGCGACGTCGGCCTGGACCTCCTCCATGAGATCGAGGAGGTAGCCGAGGCTGAGCTCGTCGCCGGCCCGGCGCGCCCCGCCGATCCGCCCGACCAGCCGCGGCGAGAGCCAGTACGACCGGGCGGCGGCCTGGTAGATGCCCTCGCTGATGCCGCGCACCTGACGGCTGGCGACCTGCTCGACCAGGCCGGCCGCGACGAGCTGCTTGACGTGGTAGTAGACGCGCTGCGGCGTCTGCTCCAGCCGGGCGGCGATCTCGGTGCAGGTGCGTGGCTCGGCGAGCTGCCGCAGCACCTCGATGCGCTGCGGTTTGAGCAGGGCTTCGGCCTGCTCACGCTCTTCCAGGTACAGGACGTCTCTCATGGCAAAATCAGTTTGTACGTACAAAATCTGTTTGTCAATGGGGTCGACGAAAGGCCGCGCGTCGCGGCGCGGCCTCTCGATCGGTCCGGTCAGGGCGTCCAGTCGGGACGCAGCGGGTAGCCGTTGACGCCGTGCGGGCCATTGCGGGTGGCGACCACCTGGTGCAGCTGAATCCCGTTGCGCTCGAACGCCATCCGGGAACCCGCCATGTAGAGGCCCCACACCCGGGCGGTGCCCGGGCCGACCTCGTTCACGCAGAAGTCCCAGTGCTCGACCAGGTTGCGGCACCAGCCGGCCAGCGTCAGCGCGTAGTGCTGCCGGAGGTTCTCCTCGTGGTGCACCTCCAGGCCGGCGTCGTGGATCTCGCTGATCAGCCGGCCCGGCCCGGCCAGCTCGCCGTCCGGGAAGACGTACCGGTCGATGAAGGCGCCGGAGCGGTGCGGGGCCCGGTTGTCCGCCCGCGTGATGCAGTGGTTCATCAGCCGGCCACCCGGCTTCAGCCGGTCCCGCAGCGCGCCGAAGTAGGCCGGGTAGTTGCGCACCCCGATGTGCTCGGTCAGCCCGATCGAGGAGACCGCGTCGAACTGCTCGCGCGGGGCGTCCCGGTAGTCCAGGTGCCGCACCTCGGCCAGCTCGCTCAGCCCTTCCCGCTCGATCGCCGCCTGCGCCCACTCCGCCTGCGCCCGGGACAGGGTGACGCCGAGCGCCTTCACCCCGTACTCCCGGGCCGCGTGCCGGACCATGCCGCCCCAGCCGCAGCCCACGTCGAGCAGCCGCATCCCCGGCTTGAGCGCCAGCTTGCCCGCGACCAGGTCGTACTTGGCCCGCTGGGCCTCCTCCAGGGTGTCGTCGGGGCTGTGGAAGACCGCGCAGGTGTACGTCATCGACGGGCCGAGCACCTTCTCGTAGAAGGCGTTCGACACGTCGTAGTGGTGGGAGATCGCGTTGCTGTCCCGGGTGCGGGAATGCCGCAGCCCGTTCATCACCCGCTTCCACCGGGGCGCCGCCTCCTGCGGCGGAGGCGGCGGGGGCATCAACCGCTCCCAGCCGAGGCCGCGGACCAGGGCCAGCCCCTCGGCCACCGACGGCACCCGCAGCGGCATCTCGTCCTTCAGCACCCGCAGCGCCTCGTACGGGTCGCCCGGGTGCACCCCGTCGAGCCCGAGGTCGCCGCTCACGTACGCCCGGGCCATGCCCAGGTCGCCGGGCGCGGTGAGCAGATAGGACAGGCCCCGCTCGGAGCGGATCGACAGGGTGATCCCCGCGTCGGCGGGACCGAGCGTGCTGCCGTCGTACCCGGTGACCCGGACCGGCAGCGGGCCGGTGGTGACGGCGCGGACCACGTCCGCCACGGTCGGACCCGTCCGTCGGCCTCCCGCCGGCGGGCTGGACGGGGCGCTCGCCGCCCCCTGTTCTCGGTCGGTCAGGCTCATTGTCTCGCTACCGCCTTCTCATACAGTCCCGTGAGCCGGTGGTCCGGGTCGTAGCGGTCCTTCACGGCGCGCCAGGTCTCCCCGCCGTAGAGCCGGTCGAACGCCTCCCGGTCGTAGTACGCGTCGGAGTAGAGCGACTTGTGCCCGCCCGACTCCGACACCGCGCGCTCGACCGCCCGGTTGACGTCGCCGTCGGCGGCGCCCTCGGCGATCGGCACACTTCCCCAGAAGCCGATGTTCACATAGCTTTCGCCCGGCCGGAGGGGATACAGCGGCCAGGACCGGGCGGATCCGGGCCCGGCCGGCTCGCGCAGCCGCAGCGGGCAGAGCCACACCGGTGTCATCCCGACCGTGCCGGCGAACCAGCGCAGGAAGTCCGCGGTCCCGTCGAGCGGGATCTCCACGTCCTGCACCACCCGCTCCCGGGCCGGACGGCCGCGCCAACGGTCGATCCGGGCGGCCACCTGGTGCCGGTGTTCCAGCCGGACGAGCCGGTGGTAGACGTCGCTGCGCCGGTACCGCGCCGGCCAGAACCGGCGGACCACCGGGTGCTGCACCCCGAACGCCGACGAGCACCAGAACCAGTCGGTGTCCCAGCGCCAGAGGTAGTCGTACGTGGTGAGGACGTCCCGGGTACGCCGGCGCAGCGAGCGGTAGTAGATGTCCTGGCCGGTGTAGTCGCTGGGAGCCCGCTCGGCGTCGTCGGTGAAGCTGCCGAGCACCAGGTACGCCTCGCCGGGGCTGAACATCACCCCGTCCATGGCGTCGACCGGGTCGCCGCCCCACTCCCCCTTCGCGATCACCTCGGCGATCGCGTCGGTCAACTCCTCCAGCCGGGTGAACCGGATGTTGCGCAGCGCCACGTACCGGCGGACCGGCTGCAGCTCGATGCGCAGCCGGGTGGCGTACCCGAGGCTGCCGAGCGAGTTGGGGAAGGCGCGGAAGAGGTCGGCGTGCTCGCCCTCCGGGCGGGCGGTCAGGATCTCCCCCGCCCCGGTGAGCACGTCCATCTCGAGCACCGACTCGTGTGGCAGGCCGTTGCGGAAGGAGGTGGACTCGATGCCCAGTCCGGTCACCGCGCCGCCCAGGGTGATGGTGCGCAGCTGCGGCACCACCAGCGGCATCAGCCCGTGCGGCAGGGTCGCGTCGACCAGGTCCTCGTAGGTGCACATGCCCTGCACGTCGGCCGTACGGGCGGCCGGGTCGACGCTGAGCACCTGGGTGAGGCCGCTGACGTCCAGACCCGGGGTGCGCGGTGCGGATCTCGGACGGAACAGGTTGGACGTGTTCTTGGCCAGCCGTACGGGCTCGCCGGCGGGCACCTCGGCGTACGACCGCCGCAGCGCGTCCACCGCCCGCTCATGATCACGGACAGCGTGCATGAGATCACCTTACGCCTCGGGCCACTGATTGGTGGGATGTCCACCGTGGCCATTTCGCGTCCGACAAACGGCCACCGCGTTACCGTGGCGGGCATGTCCTCCCCCGCGATCGCCGCCCTCGACGCCGCCGGCCTGTCGTACCGGGTGGTCCGGCACGGTCCGGTGCGCAGCCTCGCCGAGGCGGCCACCGCCCGCGGCGTCGCGGTCCCCGACGTGGTCAAGACGATCGTCGTGCGCCGTGGCGAGGACGACCACCTCTTCGTGCTCACCCCCGGCGACCGGGTCATCTCCTGGCCCAAGCTGCGCGCCCTGCTCGGGGTGAGCCGGCTGTCCATGCCGGACGCCGACGCCGCCCGGGCGGCCACCGGCTACGAACGTGGCACCATCACCCCGTTCGGCTCCACCACCGCGTGGCCGGTCGTCGCCGACGAGCGGCTGCACGGGCGGAAGATCACCCTGGGCGCCGGCGAACACGGCGTCGCCGTAGCGGTCGACGCGGACGCGGCGATCGCCACGCTGGCCGCCACCGTCGCCGACGTCACCGATCCCGAGCCCGCACGCTGACCGGTGGTCGGCACGGCGCGACCGGCATAGCGTGGGGACATGCCGAAAGCCGTCTGGAACGACCTGGTGGTAGCCGAGAGCGACGACACCGTGGTGGTCGAGGGCAACCACTACTTCCCGCGCTCGGCGCTGCGGGAGGACCTGATTCGCGACTCCGCCACGCACACGTTCTGCCCGTGGAAGGGCACCGCGTCGTACTTCAGCCTGGAGCACGACGGCAGGACCAGCGCCGACGCCGTCTGGTACTACCCGGAACCGAAGCCGGACGCGGAGATGGTGCGCGACCGGGTGGCGTTCTGGAAGGACGTCCGGGTCGTCGACTGAGTCACCCGGCACCAGGGCGGCTGGCCATCGACGGCCACCGTGGGCCAGGATGCCCCCCATGTCCGACCCGGAGATGCGCACCGACCCGCCCGGCACCGTGTACGGCGCCCGCCGTACGCCCCGGCTCGGCCTGCCCCGGGACCCGCTGATGCGGACCGCGCTGGTGGTCGCGCTGGTCGGCGTACTGCTGGGCGCGGTCTTCGCCACCGGGATGCTGGCCGGCGGCGACGAGCCGGTGCTGCCCGCGGC
>JBARAE010000818.1:0-2571 GCA_049791715.1 Micromonospora sp. | reverse complement strand
ATGTTGGGTCGTTCGGCATGGCGTGTGCGTCCTGCGTCAAGGCAGCACTCCTGAAGTATCGGGGTGAACTGTGGCAAGCTCCTCAAGATCCTAATGCCGGCCCGTCTATCGGTTGTCATACCTCCTTCGGGTGCCGGTCCACGAGCGCGCGCATCACCGGCAGCTTCGTCCGGGCGGTGGCCGCCATCCGGTAGCGCTCCTCGGACTCCGCCGTCGCGTACGTCATCCGTTGTCGTACCGTTTCGGGCCGATCAGCGAGAAGACGTCGCCCTCGCGGCCGTCCTCCCGGACCAGCGTCGCGGTCAGGCCCAGCCGGCGGCGGGCCTGCAGGTCGGCGGTGAAGCGGAAGATCGGCGCCGGCAGCAGGTGCACCTCGTCGTAGATGACCAGGCCCCAGTCGCTGGCCCCGAACAGGTCCAGGTGGGTGAACGCGCCGCCGCGCCGCGAGGTGAGCACCTGGTACGTGGCGATGGTGACCGGGCGGATCTCCTTGCGCTCGCCCGAGTACTCGCCGATCTCCTCCTCGGTCAGCGACGTGCGCGCGATCAGCTCACGCTTCCACTGCCGCCCCGCCACCGTGTTGGTGACCAGGATCAGCGTGGTCGCCTTCGCCTCCGCCATCGCCGCCGCCCCGACCAGCGTCTTACCCGCGCCGCAGGGGAGCACCACCACGCCCGACCCGCCGGCCCAGAACGACTCCACAGCCTCCCGCTGGTACGACCGCAGCGTCCACGGCTTGCGGCCCTCCTTGCCGGCCTCGGCCAGCTCGATCGGGTGCGCCTCGCCATCGACGTACCCGGCCAGGTCCTCCGCCGGCCAGCCGAGCTTCAGCAGCGCCTGCTTCAGCCGGCCCCGCTCCGACGGGTGCACCTGGATCGTGTCGTCGTCGATCTTGTTGCCGAACATGCCGGCGAGCTTCTTGCTCTTGGCGACCTCGACCAGCACCACCCGGTCCAGCGCGCGGAGCACCAGGCCGTGCGCCGGGTCGTTGGCGAGCTGGAGCCGGCCGTACCGGTCCATCGTCTCGGCCACGTCGACCAGCAGCGCGTGCGGCACCGGGTAGCGGGAGTACTTGATCAAGGCGTCCACCACGCCCTCGGCGTCGTGGCCGGCGGCCCGGGCGTTCCACAGGCCCAGCGGCGTCAGCCGGTAGGTGTGCACGTGCTCGGGGGAGCGCTCCAGCTCGGCGAAGGGGGCGATGGCCATCCGGCACGCCTGCGCGTCGGGGTGGTCGACCTCCAACAGCAGGGTCTTGTCGGACTGCACGATCAGTGGTCCACCGCTCACGCCAGCGCCCTCTCCCTTGCCGAATGTGTCGCCCGCCAGCCATCTGACCTGCCGGAGGCGGACCATCCAGTGTTGCACGCGCTGGGACTGTTACCGAAACGTCGCAACAGCCGAGGCAACGCTCCCACCACTCCCGTACGTCTATGGAAGCGACAGCTGTCCCGCGGGAGGGCCCATGAAGCGTGTCCGGTTGATCGCGCGGGTCGTTGCTCTGGCAGCGGTCATGTTGGTCGGCGTCGGCGCGTGCGCGCTCGATCCGCAGGCTGACGGTTCCGGTGCGGGGGCGCCGGCCCCCGTCGGCGTTGCGGAACAGGCATCGGGGGCGAGCGCAACGCCCACGCCGGACCAGCGGACCCGTCCGGCATCCCCACCCACACCCACACCGAAACCCAGCCGGACAGCCACGCCGAAACCGAGCGCCACGCCGAAGCCGAGCAGCTCGGGATACACCGGCTGTCCCCAGGGCCAGCACCAGCGGGCCGTCGAGGCGTACCTGGCTCGGTTGGGCGGGTTCGGCACGGTGACCGTGGACGGGAAGCAGTCCGCCGCCGACTGCAAGGCGATCAAGCGGTTCCAGCGCCGGTACGGCATCAGCCCCGCCGAGGGCCGCGCCGGCCCCACCACGTACGACGTGGCGAAGCGGCTGGCCACCACCGACGTACGCCGCTGCCACGCCGGCTCCGGGCTGACCTTCTGCGTCGACCTGACCCGGCAGACGGTCTGGGCGATGCGCGGCGAAACGGTGGTCATGGGCCCCACGGTCGCCCGGACCGGCATGGCCGGGTACGCCACCCCGTCCGGCACCTACCGGATCGGCGGCCGGAACCTGCGGGAGTGGTCCACCCCGTACGAGGTGTGGCTGCCGTACTGGCAGCGGTTCAACGGCGGAATCGGCTTCCACGAGACCACCACGTACCTGCACAACGGGTGGATCGGCTCGCACGGCTGCGTCAACCTGCTGCACGCCGACGCGGTACGGCTGTGGGAGCTGGGACGCATCGGCACCAAGGTGATCGTGTTCGGCCGGCGTCCCGGCACCTGAGCCTGCCTCAGTCCTCCAGCACCGCCGCGGTGATCCGGTGCAGCGCGAAGGTGTGCAGCATCTCCGTCCGCTCGTCCTCGGCCCGCAGATAGCCCGCGCCGATCGACACCGGCCGGACCAGCCGGGACGCGGTCGCCCCGTGCGCGTCGACGTACCCGACCCAGACCAGCGCCCGGTCCCGGACCGCCTGCTGCAGCACGGCCAGCGCCTCGGTGTGGCTGGGCGTCGGCGCCGGGCCGGTC
>JBARAE010000817.1:0-1582 GCA_049791715.1 Micromonospora sp. | reverse complement strand
CCGGCAGCCGGTCCGGGCGGCCGGGCACCACGTGCACGGCGACGTCCGTCGGCAGCGCCGCCTCCACCGGGCCGAGCCGGGCGGGCAGGTCCTCGCTGCCCTCGGCGAGCACCAGCACGGTCAGCCGCCGGCCGCGCAGCCGGTCGGCGAACTCGGCCACCACCCGCAGCGCGGCGTCCGCGCCACCGGCGTCCGACCCCGCGTACGCGAGGGCGAGCGTGGCCCGCCGGGAACGGTGCAGCGCTCCCGGCAGCCAGTGGTCGAGCTGCCGGACGAGCAGCTCACGCAGGACGGCGTCGGTCGACATCCTGCCGTTCTACCGCATGGACCGTCAGGCCGGAATGGAGATGCCCACTCCGCCGCGGGTCTGGCCGCCGTAACGCCGGCGCTCCCGGTCGAGGTCGAGCCGACCGATCCGCTTCCGGGCGGCCAGGGCGTCCTCGTCGAGCAGGTCGGCCGGGACGATCCAGACGATCTCGAACTCCAGCCCGTCCGGGTCCTGCCCGTAGAGGCTCTTCGTGGTGCCGTGGTCGGAGGTGCCGACCAGGGCGCCGGCGGCGGCCAGCCGCTCGGCGGTGGCGCCCAGCTCGTCGAGGGTGTCGAGTTCCCAGGCCAGGTGGTAGAGGCCGACGGTGGCCCGGCCGGCCTGCGAGCGGCCGGCCGCCGCGCCGATCTCGAAGAGGCCGAGGTCGTGGTCGTTGGTGGAGTCCGGCGCCTGGAGGAAGGCGGCGCCGCGGAATCCGTCCGGGGTCATCGCCACCGGACGGAAGCCCAGCACGTCGCGGTAGAAGGCGACGCTGCGCTCAAGGTTGCTGACGTAGAGGACGGCGTGGTTGAGCCGGTGGATTCCCATGCCGATCACGGTAGCGCGGTTTGATTGAGCGTTCAGCCAAAGCCGCTATGATGGTGGTCATGACCCGGTGGCTGGACCCCGACGAGCAGCAGACCTGGCGGGCCTTCCTGACCGCCTCCCGGGCGCTGATGGACACCCTCGACCGCGAGCTGCAACGCGACGCGGGGATGCCGCACGCGTACTACGAGATCCTGGTCCGGCTCTCCGAGGCTCCGCAGCGGCGCCTGCGGATGAGCGAGCTGGCCGAGGTGACGGGCTCCTCCCGCAGCCGCCTCTCGCACGCCGCCGCCCGGCTGGAGACGTCCGGCTGGATCCGCCGGGAGGAGTGCCCGACCGACCGGCGGGGGCAGATCGCCGTCCTCACCGACACGGGCTTCGCCGCCCTGGCCGCCGCCGCGCCCGGCCACGTCGAGGGGGTACGCCGGCACCTGTTCGACGCGTTGAGCCCGGCCCAGGTCGACCAGCTCCGGCGGATCAGCGAGACCCTGGCCGACCATCTGACCGGTACCTGACCAATCTGATCACCGTCTGGACTTGTACATACCGTCGCCGGCCGAGCACGATGGGGCGTGCCCTCTGGCTTCGGTGACCTGACTGTCCACGCGCACCAGTTGGTGTCCGCGGGCGACCTCGCCGGCGCCCAGCGGCTGCTCGCCCAGGCGCTGACCGACGTGGACCCACAGCCCGCCAACGCCTCGCCCGAGCTGGCCGACGCCGCCGGCCTCCAAG
>JBARAE010000816.1:0-2895 GCA_049791715.1 Micromonospora sp. | reverse complement strand
CGCTCGTTCGGGCCGCTGCGGCTGGCGTTCCGGCAGCGCTCCGGCCGCCCCGCCACGCCACCGTGGACGCTGCGCGTGCTGCCCCGCTTCGACTCCCGGCGACACCTGCCGGAGAAGCTGGCCCGGCTGCGGATCATCGACGGTGTCCAGGTCACCCGGGGTCGCGGCCAGGGCACCGAGTTCGACACCCTGCGCGAGTACGTGATCGGCGACGACGTGCGGTCGATCGACTGGCGGGCGAGCGCGCGCCGGTCCGACGTCCTGGTCCGCACCTGGCGGCCCGAGCGGGACCGGCGGCTCGTCTGCGTCCTGGACACCGGCCGCACCTCGGCGGTACGGCTCGGTGACGAGCCCCGGCTGGACACCGCGATCGACGCGGCCCTGCTGCTCACGGCGCTCGCCGCCCGGGCCGGTGACCGGGTCGACCTGCTGGCCGCGGACGCCACGATCCGGGCGACGGTGACCGGCAGCGGCCGGCCGGCGCTGCTCTCCCGGCTGGTCGACGCGGTCGCCCCGCTCCAACCGGCCCTGGTGGAGACGAACTTCGAGCTGATCGCCGGCGAGGTGCTGCGCCGGAGGCGACAGCGCAGCCTGGTGGTGCTCTTCACCGCGCTGGAGGCCGGTGCGCTCGGTGAGGGCCTGCTGCCGGTGCTGCCCCGGCTCGCCGCTCGGCACCGGGTGGTGATCGCCGCGACCCACGACCCGGTGCTGACCGGGCTCACCCAGAGGACGCCCACCGGCCCCGAGGACGCCTACGCCGCCGCGGCGGCCTGGCGGGCGCTGGCCGAGCGGGAGCGGGTCCGGACCGCGCTGGCCCGGCACGGGGTGACCGTGGTGGACGCCCCCGCCGACCGTCTCGCCCCGACCGTCGCGGACACCTACCTCCGCCTCAAATCCCTCGGCCAACTCTGACCCTCCGCGCGGCGCGCCCACGCCGTGCCCGCTGAAAACGGCGCGCAGATTCACGGAATCAGGGCCTATTCCGCGCGGGAAGGGGCCTCATTCCGTGAATGAGCGGCCAGGGGTGAAGGTGCGGGCGGCGCGGGTGGTGGCGGCGCGGGTGATGTGGGGCGGGTGGCGGCGTGGCGGCCGAGGATGAGGGCGTACGACAGGAAGGCCAGCCAGACCATGGCGCCCACCGCGATACGGAGCGGGGCCGGCACGGGCGCCGGGGTGACGAACGCCTCGAGCAGCGCGGAGACGGCGAAGAGCCCGACCAGGCCGACGGCGACCACGATGCCCGACCGGCCGGCCTCGGCGACCGCCCGCCCCCGACTGAGGTGGGCCGGCGGCGAGATCCACGCCCACCCGGTACGCAGACCGACCCCGGCGGCCACGAAGATCCCGGTCAGCTCCAGCAGCCCGTGCGGGGTGATCAGGCCGAAGAAGACGTCGGCCCGACCGTAGGAGACCATCACCCCGCCGACCACGCCCACGTTCAGCGCGTTCTGCCAGAGCAGGTAGAACACCGGCGCCACGAGCACGCCGGAGGCCAGGCACTGCGCGGCGATCCAGGCGTTGTGGGTCCAGAGGTGGAAGGCGAAGGTCGGCGCGGCGAACTCGGTGTAGTAGCCGGCGAAGCCGGAGTCGACCAGGTCGGCGGCGGCCTCCTCGCCGATGAACGCGGCCGCGGTGTCGGGGTGGCCGGCCACGTACCAGATGAGGAAGCCGCTGAGCGCGCTGAAGCCGGTGGCCACGGCGCACCACCAGGGCCAGGCCCGGTAGAGGGCGGCGGGCAGGTCGGCGAGGAGGAACCGGCGCACCGACGCCCAGGACGCCCGCGGTCGACCGGTGATCCGGGCCCGGGCCGCCAGCACCAGCTGGGAGAGGCGGTTGACCAGCGCGGGATCGGGTGAGCGGCTGCGCAGCACGGAGAGGTGGGTCGCCGCCCGCTGGTAGAGGGCGACCAGCTCGTCGACCTCGGCGGCGTCGAGCCGGCGTCGACCGGACAACTGTTCCAGTCGTCGCCACTCGCCGCCGTGCTCCGCGACGTACGCGTCGAGATCCACTCATCCTCCCCGTTCCGGCGCCCATAGTGTTCACTGTGTCCGTGACAGCGCAACCTCCGGCGCGGGGCGGGTCCCGTTGGGCCGACGCCGGCCTGGTCAGCGGTGAGGCCGTGGAGCTGGACGTCCGCGCCGCCCGACTGGGTTCCCGGGTGCTGGCCCTGCTGATCGACCTGCTGGTCCAGGCCGTCGTGGCGCTGTTGCTCGTGTCGGGGCTGTCGATGGTGCTGGTCACCCTGCCCGCCGGGATCCTGGACGGTGCTCTGTCGGGCGCGTTGCAGACCCTCCTGCTGATCCTCGTGCTGGTGGGCTACCCGGTGCTGATGGAACGGTTCGCCGGCGGCCGGACGGTGGGCAAGCGGGCGGTGGGGCTGCGGGTGGTCCGGGCGGACGGCGGTCCGGTCGGGGTGGGCCAGTCGCTCACCCGGGCCCTGGTGGGTGTGGCGGTGGAGTGGCCCGGCCTGGTGCTGCCGCTGCTGAGCTGGCTGGCGAGCGTCACCGTGATGCTTTCGGACCCACGCGGGCGGCGCCTCGGCGATCTGGTGGCGGGCACGATGGTGGTGCACACCCGGAGCGCCGCGGTCTGGCAGCCCGCGCCGCCGGCCGTGCCACCGCTGCTCGGCTGGGCGCAGACCCTGGACCTGACCCGGTTGGACGACGGGCTGGCGTTGGCCGCCCGGCAGTACCTCGGCCGGGTGCACCAGCTGGCCGAGCCGGACCGCGCTGGGCTGGGACGGGCGCTCTGGACGGAGGTGGCGGCGGTGATCTCCCCGCCGCCGCCGTGGCGGGCACCGGAGTCCGTCTACCTGGCCGCGGTCCTGGCGGAGCGGCACCGCCGGGCGATGCACCGGCTGGGCCGTACCCGCGCTGTCAGCTCGTCCCTCTGGCC
>JBARAE010000815.1:0-5188 GCA_049791715.1 Micromonospora sp. | reverse complement strand
CTCCCCGGTCGGACCGCCGACGGCCGGGCCGGCGCCGCCGGGCGCCGCGCCGACGACGAGTTCCGACGGGCCGTCGGACGGGTCGGTCGCCGGGTGGTCGAGATGCAGGTCCGGGCCGGTGCCGTTGCGACCGGCGGGACGGGCGGCGGCGCCGAAGCCGACGGCGGCGCGGGCCAACAGCCGGGCCGCCTCGGCGAAGCTCGGGGTCACCACGGTGGGGTTGAGCCCCCGCCAGTCGGCCAGGTCGTGCGCGTCGAGGGCGACGGTGGCGTAGCGGTCCCGGTTGGCGACCAGCCAGGCGCGTACCGGCGGCGGCAGCGCGCCCAGACCGTAGTCGCACACCACCAGGGTGAGCCGCGCCCCACCGGCGACGGCCTTCAGCTCCTCGGTCGCGCAGTTCAGCGCGGTCAGCAGCCGGACGACCCCGTCGTCGTCGAGCGGGTCCTCCGGGTCACCGGAGTCCTCGCGCAGCAGGATCTGGTTGCCGGCGAGCATCCGGCGCTTCACGGGGGTGGGTCGGCCCGTCTGGTTGACCGTCCGGTCCCAGACCGCCGCGCGATCGAGACAGTCGTGCAGTTCGTCGCCGGCCACGTCGGCACCGACCGGGGCCACCAGCACGGCCCGGCCGCCGAGGGTGGCGACGTTGACCGCGGTGTTCGCCGCGCCGCCGGCTGCCGAGATGCGTCGACGCAGGGTGAGAACCGGCGCGGGGGCCTCCCGGCACAGCCGCTCGGACTCGGCGAACCGCCACTCGTCCAGCATGGCGTCGCCGACGACGAGCACGGGACGCCCCAGCCAGCTCTCCACGACGGTGGCGAGCCGGCGATCTTCCGCTGCTGCTCCTGCCATGTCTGGTGAGGTCCCCCGAGGCTCCCGAACCAAACATCTCCGTCACCGCGCGGCGACGGTGCGCTGCGGCGCGGGCCACGCCGTCTCGGCGTTTCGGTCCTCCGACCCCGGGAACCGGTGTGAGTTGGGACCCCGGAGAGGAGATGCACGATGGCAGCGAACCTGCAGGGCAAGCGGATCGCCTTCCTGGCCGCTGACGGCGTCGAGGAGGTGGAGTACGTCCAGCCCCGCGAGGCGGTCGAGAACGCGGGTGCCCGCGTCGAGCTGGTCTCGCTCAAGCCGGGCTCGATCCAGGCCTTCAACCACCTGGACCACGGCAAGACGTACGACGTGGACGTGACCGTGGCCGAGGCGGACGCCGGGGCGTACGACGCGCTGGTGCTGCCCGGCGGCGTGGCCAACCCGGACTTCCTGCGGACGAACGAGGACGCGGTCCGGTTCGTGCGGACGTTCTTCGACGCCGGCAAGCCGGTCGGGGTGATCTGCCACGGCCCGTGGACGCTGATCGAGGCGGACGTGGTGCGGGGCCGCCGGTTGACCTCCTGGCCCAGCCTGCGCACCGACCTGACCAACGCTGGGGCGGCCTGGGTCGACGAGCAGGTCGTCACGGACAACGGCCTGGTCAGCAGCCGCAAGCCGGACGACCTGCCGGCGTTCTGCGCCAAGATTGTCGAGGAGTTCGCCGAGGGCCGGCACTGACCCGTCCGCACTTTCCCCTGCTCCCACGGGCATGTTCCGGGGGGTAGGGGAAAGAAGGCGGGATGACCACGGAAGCCCACGCCCCGCCGGTGCTGCACGCCCGCCAGATCCGCCTGCTGATGTTCGGCCTGATGACGGGGATGCTGCTGGCCGCCCTGGACCAGACCATCGTCGGTACCGCCCTGCCGACCATCGTCGGTGAGCTGGGCGGCATCAACCACTACTCGTGGGTGGTGACGGCGTACCTGCTCGCCTCCACCGCCTCGACCCCGCTGTACGGCAAGATGGCCGACCTGTACGGGCGCCGTCCGGTCTTCCTCTTCTCGATCGGGACGTTCCTGCTCGGCTCGCTGCTGGCGGGCCTGTCGCAGAACATGACCCAGCTGATCGTCACCCGCGGGGTGCAGGGGCTGGGCGCCGGCGGTCTGATGACGCTGGCGTTCACCATCATCTCGGACGTCGTCTCGCCCCGGGAACGTGGCCGCTACCAGGGGCTCTTCGGCGCGGTCTTCGGCCTGTCGTCGGTGGCCGGCCCGCTGGTCGGTGGCTACTTCGCGGAGACCAACTGGCGATGGATCTTCTACATCAACGTGCCGCTGGCGATCCTCGCGATCGTGGTCTGCTACCACGTCATGCGGTTGATCCCGTTCCAGCGGCGGGAGCACGCCATCGACTGGATCGGGGCGGGGCTGCTGGTGGCCGGGGTGAGCTGCCTGCTGCTCGGGCTGAGCTGGGGCGGCAACCAGTACGCGTGGGGTTCCGGCGTGATCATCGGGCTGTTCGTGGCCGGGGCCGTGCTCGGGCTGCTCTTCGTGCTCCAGGAGGCGCGGGTGCCGGAGCCGATCCTGCCGCTGCGGTTGTTCCGCAGCTCGACGTTCGCACTCGCCAACTCGGCGGGTTTCGTGCTCGGTCTGGTGATGTTCGGCTCGATCATCTTCATCCCGCTCTACCTGCAGATCGTCAAGGGCGCGTCGCCGACCCGCAGCGGTCTGCTGATGCTGCCGATGATGGCCGGCATCATCGTCACCTCGGTGCTCACCGGCCGGGCGATGAGCCGGATCGGGCGGTACAAGTGGTTCCCGGTGGCCGGCTCGGCGGTGCTGGTCGTCGGCATGCTGCTCTTCACCCGGCTGGCCGTGGGCACCTCCCTCTGGGCGGCCTTCGGCTACATGGTGGTGATCGGTGTCGGGCTGGGACTCTGCATGCAGTCGCTGATCCTGGCGGTGCAGAACGCGGTGTCCGTGCGGGACCTGGGTGCGGGCACCTCCTCGGCGACGTTCTTCCGCTCGCTGGGCGGCTCGTTCGGTGTGGCGATCCTCGGCGCGGTGCTGTCGTCGCAGCTCACCGACCAGTTGGCGGCCCGGCTGCCGGGCGCGATCGCGCAGCTCCCGCCCGATCAGCGGGCCGCGGTGGCGGCTCGGGGCGGTACGAACATCTCGATCAACGACCCGGCGACCATCCTGGCCCTGCCCGGCCCGGTGCGCGCCGCCATCCAGGCCGCGTTCGTCGAGTCGCTGCACCTGGTTTTCCTGACCACCGGCCTGATCGCCATCGTGGCGGTGCTGGTGACCCTGGCCCTGCCGAACCACCAGCTCCGGGGCGCCGGCCCGCAGGGGGCGACCGGCGGCGCCGACCCGCTCGGCGGTAAGGCCGCCGCCCCGGGCGGTAAGCCGCTGACGAAGGAGTCGAAGGAGGAGGCCGCCGCCGACATGGAGGCCAAGTCCCAGACGATGCTCTGAGCGGGTCACGTTCCCCTGACGCGCGGGTGCGGAGCAGCCCCGGGAGGGCCGTCCTGCGGCGGATCCGGGTGGGCGGTGAGCAGGTCGAGGATCAGCGCCAGCGGCGGCCAGGCCGCCCGACCGCGGCGGGTCACGGCGTACGCGCGCAGGAGGGCCTGCGGTCCGGTGAGGGGCAGCAGGCGCACGCCGGGCACGGTCGGCTGGTCGCCGGGGAGCAGACCGACACCGAGTCCCGCGACGATGAGATCCTGGACCAGTTCGAGGCTGTCCGCCCGGTGCGCGACCCGGGGCGCGAAACCAGCCATCGAGGCGATGGTGCGGACCACTACCTCGTCGGCGGTGTTGCGGGAGTTGACGATCCAGCCCTCGTCGCGGAACCGGTCGAAGACCGTCGGGGCGTCGTCCGCCGGCCCGGGCGCCACGTCGGCCGGCACCCCGAGGTGCCACGCCGCCGACCACAGCGGCGTTGCCTCCAGCGCCGGGTCCGCGGACAGTGGTGCCAGGTTGTAGTCGTAGGTGAGCGCGAGGTCGACGTCGTCAGCCGCGAGCGACGCGTACGCCTCGGCCGGCTCGTGCTCGTGGATGCGGAGGTGCACCCGCGGGTGGTCCGCCGCCAGCCGGGTGGTGAGCGGCAGCAGCGAGCGCCGGACGGCGGTGGCGAAGCCGGCGACGCGTACCGTGCCGGCCGGTTCGGCCCGCGGGTCCAGGTCGAGCCGGGCCGCGTCGACCGCGGCGAGGATCGTCACGGCGTGTTCGGCGAGCCGGCGGCCGGCGGGGGTGAGCCGGACGCGGCGACCGTGCGGCTCGACCAGTTCGGTGCCCACCTCCCGGGCCAGCGCCGCCAGCTGCTGCGACACCGTCGAGGTGGTGAGGTGCAACTCATCGGCGACCTGGCGCATCGAGCCGAGCCGGGCCAGTTCGCGCAGGAGGCGCAGGCGACGCAGGTCCACGACGTTATTGTTCACGATCGCCGAACGTTCCGTCCAGGACCGGCACGTGGACGCGAACGGTTCGGACCGGCTCTACTAGCTGCATGACCACCGCGACCTCCACCCGTGCCGGCACCGCGATGGCGGTCGCCTCGATGACCTGTGTCCAGCTCGGGTTGGCCGCCTCGGTCGGACTGTTCGACCAGGTCGGTCCCGCGGGTGCCGCCTGGCTGCGCCTGGCCTGGGCGGGGGCGCTGCTCGCGGTGGTGGTCCGGCCGCGCCCGTCGGCCTTCACCCGCTCCGCCCTGTGGGCCTGCCTGGCGCTCGGCGTGGTGACGGCCGGCGTCACCATCCTGTTCATGGCGGCGGTGGCCCGGCTGCCCCTGGGTACGGCCAGCGCGCTGGAGTTCCTCGGGCCGCTGGGCGTAGCCGTGGCCCGCGGTCGGGGCGGCGCCAAGCTCTGGCCGGCACTCGCGGCGGTCGGGGTGCTGCTGCTCACCGAGCCGTGGCACGGCGGCTCGGACCCGGTGGGGGTGGCGTACTCGCTCGGCGCGGCGGCCTGCTGGGCCGCGTACATCCTGCTCACCCAGCGGGTGGGCGACCAGGTCTCCGGCATCCGCGGCCTCGCGGTGTCCATGCCGGTGGCCGCCGTGGTCGCGACCCTGGTGGTCGGTCCCTCGACGTTCGGCAAGCTGACCTGGCAGGTGCTCCTCGTCGGCCTCGGGCTGGCGGTCCTGTTGCCCGTCGTCCCGTTCGTGCTGGAACTGCTGGCGTTGCGGCGGCTCACCACCGCCGCGTTCGGCACGCTGATGAGCCTGGAGCCCGCTATCGCCCTGGTCGTCGGCCTGGTCGCGCTGGGTCAGGTGCCGGGCGTCGGCGCGGTGGCCGGCATCGCCTTCGTGGTGGTCGCCGGGATCGGTGCGGAACGGTCCGGCGCCCGGCCAGGCGCCGGGCGGGGCGACGACCCCGGAG
>JBARAE010000814.1:0-2452 GCA_049791715.1 Micromonospora sp. | reverse complement strand
CACCGAGGCGGCGGAACCGGTCGGCGCGGCGGGCGTCGCCGTGCTCGGTGCCGGGGCACTGGCGGAGGGCGGTCGGGCGGACGTACCGGCGGTGAGGGTGAACCTGATCTCGCCGGTCACGGCGTGGCCGTCGATCGAGGCGACCCGGTAGCCGACCACGTAGCGACCGGCCGCCCCCGGGATGAACGGCACGCTCACCCGGTTACCGGAGAAGGTCGGCGCGCCGGAGGTCGCCGGCACGTCCTCCGGCCCGGTGACGGTGATCCTCGTCGTATCGGGGGCCGGGGTGGCGAGGAAGCGAAGCTCGATCCGTTTCGGCGCGGCGGCCAGCCGGGCCCCGTCCCGCGGATCGCTGCCGGTCAGCGAGTTGTGGGCCGCGGCCGGTGTTGCCGGAAGCGCCACCGACACCCCGAGCGCCACCCCGAGAACCGCGATCCAGGTACGTGTCGCACGTGCGACTCTGCCCCCCATGCACTCCTCCGTGACGGTACGATGCGGCCGCTGATCAACGGCCGCTCATTAGTCGGTACGAGATCGCAGATAGTTCCAATTACTCTTCCAGCAGCTGCAACCAAGCGACGTTCTGCGGAGTCTTTGAGGTGGGTACCCGGTTCACCGGTTACGGCCACCGGTATCGGCCGATCTAGCGGGACCTGCAGCGGAAGCCACCCATCGAACGGGGCGAGGAGGCGGCGATGGTCCGGAAGGTGAGGCGGTTACTTGCCGCGGTGACGGGGGCACTGATAGCGACGGGCTGCGCGCTGGCCCTCGTCGGCACCGGGGTGGCCCGGGCAGCGCCGGCGGCGCCCAAGCCGGTACCGGCCGGGGTGGACATCACCGGTGACCGGCTGGTCGAGCCGCTGCGGCTGCGCGCCGACACCCGGCACGCCGACGTGGTCGCGGTCATCGACCAGGTGAGCTGGCTGGGCCGCGCCGGCCTGCAGCGCGGCCCCCAGGCGAAGGACCTCGGTCCGAAGTACACGATCGTCGTGCTCGCAGGAGACGTGCCGAAGCAGACGTACGACCTCTATCCGCTGGCCAAGGGCGGCCCCCGGGTCTACCGGCCGGCCAAGCAGCCGGACCTGAGCAAGCCGCGGGCCGGCTGGTTCCTGGGCCGGCTCAACATGTCCGAGACGTTGCGCAGCGTCGGGGTGCCGCTGGAGCGGCAGTTCGACACGATCAGCGGCGGCATCGGCGGCGGCGAGCGGGTCATCCCGGAGGAATCGCTCGACCCGGTGCAGGACATCGACGACGCCCTGGCCGAGCTTCAGCGGCTGCTGCTGCTCAACGTCGGGGTGGTGCTCGTCATCACCGTGGGCATCGCCGGAATCGCGCTGCTCATCCGCCGCCGCACCCGCTGAGCCGGCGGCCCCGGGCCGCTCAGACCTCCAGCACCACCTTGCCGCGGACGTGCCCCGACTCGACCAGCCGCTGCGCCTCCGCGGCCTCGGCGAGCGGGAACGTCCGCGCCACGTGCACGGTGAGCCGGTCGGCGTCGACCAGGCCGGCCAGCACGCTCAGATCGGCGGTGGACGGCTTGACGAAGAGGTAGCTGCCGCCGAGGCGGGTGACGTGTTCCGGGTCGGCGGTGGAGATCAGCCGGGCCGGCCGGGACAGCAGCTCGGCGGAGATGTCCAGCGCCTCTCCGCCGAACAGGTCCAGTGCCACGTCCACCCCGTCGGGCGCGACGGCACGGATCCGGTCCAGCAGGCCGTCGCCGTAGCTCACCGGCTCGGCACCGAGCCCTCGGACGAAGTCGTGGTTGGCCTCACTCGCCGTGCCGATCACCCGATGCGCCCCGAGCGCCCGGGCGAGCTGCACCGCCAGGTGGCCCACCCCGCCCGAGGCACCGTGCACCAGGACGGTGTCCCCGGCGCCGGTCCGGGCGAGCTGCAACGCCTGGTACGCGGTCAGCCCGGCCAGCGGCAGGCCGCCCGCCTCGGCCCAGGACGCCTGCACCGGCTTGTCGGCGAGCGTCCGCTCCGGCGCGGGCACCAGCTCCGCGTACGTGCCGTACTGGATGTCGTCGCGCCGGACGTACCCGATGACCTCGTCACCGACCGCGAAGCCGGTGACCGCCGGCCCGGCCGCCGTCACCACCCCGGCCGCGTCCCAGCCGGGCACCAGCGGGAAGTGACTGGGCATCGCACCGGCCAGGTGGCCCTCGCGGACCTTCCAGTCGACCGGGTTCACCCCGGCGGCCCGCACCCGCACCAGCACGGTGTCCGGGCCGACCGGCGGATCCGGGAGCTCCCGCAGGGCGAGCTGGTCGGCGGAACCGTACGCGTCGATCGCGATCGCCTTCACCCTGCTCACGCTAGCGGCCGGACGGCGCCCGCGGGGTCAGCACCAGCGCCGCGGCGGCCTTTCCCGGCGGACGGTCCGGTTGCCGGGGCGGACCGCGCCGTGCCGGTGCGCGCCGGCCCAACCGGCCAGATCGCTGCGGCAGCCC
>JBARAE010000813.1:0-5879 GCA_049791715.1 Micromonospora sp. | reverse complement strand
CCGCCGCGCCGCTGCCCTGCCCGAAGGCGCCCGCCCCGAAGGTGTCCCGGCCGCCCCGCCCGGTGCCTCCGCCCGCCGTACCGGCGGACCGGGTCGTCGGCGGCGACCAGCTCGACACACCCGGACTCGTCGTACCGGCCGGCGCCCCCGCACCGCCGGCGGTCACCGCCACCTCGTGGCTGGTCGCCGACCTCGACACCGGCGCCGTGCTGGGCGCCTGCGGGCCGCACGAGTACGGCACCCCGGCCAGCACCCAAAAGCTGCTGCTCGCCGCCACCCTGCTGCCGAAGCTCGACCCGAAGCAGGTGGTCACGGTGACCCGGGGCGACCTGAACATCGCCCCGGGCAGCTCGGCGGTCGGACTCCTGGTCGGCGGCCGCTACCCCGTCGAGACGGTCTGGCTCGGGCTGCTGCTCAACTCCGGCAACGAGGCGGCCAACGTGCTGGCCCGGCTCGGCGGCGGCCCGCAGGGCGTGGCCGGCGGGGTCCGGGCGATGAACGAGGAGGCGCGCCGGCTCGGGGCCCGCCAAACCCGGGCGGTCACCCCGTCCGGGCTCGACGGCAAGGGCCAGTTCACCAGCGCGTACGACCTCGCGCTGATCGCCCGGGCCTGCTTCGCCGATCCGCTGTTCCGCCGGTACACGCTCACCGAGCGGACGCAGATCCCGGCCCAGCCCGCCCTCAAGGCCGGTGGCTTCCAGATCCAGAACGAGAACCAGCTCATCTACCGGTACCCGGGCGCGCTCGGCGGGAAGACCGGCTTCACCGAGCTGGCCCGGCACAGCTACGTCGGCGCGGCCCAGCGCAACGGCCGCCGGCTGGTGGTCACCCTGCTCGGTGCGGAGGCGCGTCCGATGCGGAGCTGGCAGCAGGGGGCCACGCTGCTCGACTGGGGGTTCTCCCTGCCCAGGGACGCCTCCGTCGGCCGCCTCGTCGAGCCGGGTGAGCTGCAAGCCGCGGAGGCGGCCCCGAGCGGGTCGCCCACCGCGCCCAGCCCACCGCCGGAGTGGCGCGGGCCGATGGCGACCGCCGGTCGTCGGATGGCCGACGGGGACTGGCGGGTCATCCTGCCGGTCGCCGGGACCGTCGCGGCGGTGGTCGGGGTGCTGGTAGCGGTGCTGGCGGCGCGCCGACGACCGCTCCGGGTGGGTCGCCGCCGCGCCTGATCCAGGCCGGAGGGAGGGCGGCATCGGCGGCGTACCGACCGGACGGATCGGTGGCGTTGCCGCCCGGCCCGACGGCGCCCCGCCCTATGGTCGTGTCATGCGGGACAGCGCAGCCGGCAGGACGACGTCGCGGTCGGGCGTTGACCCGCGAGCCGGCGGAACCCGTCGGTCCACCGTCCGCTAGGACTTGCCGTGCCCCGGACCCATCGGCCGTCACCGGCGCTGGTCTTGAGTCTGCTGGTGTCCGGCGGGTTGCTGGTGGTGCTGAGCCGCTGGGCCTGGCATCGTCCCCCCGGCCGCTGGGAGCGGGACCTGTTCGCGCTGGTCAACCAGATACCCGGGCCGGTCGGACCGGCGCTGGTGCTGGTCATGCAGCTCGGCGCGTACCCGGCCGTGCTCGTGGCGGCGGTGGGTGCGGTCGGGGCCCGTCGGTTCGGGCTGGCCCGGGATCTCCTGATTGCGGGCAACCTCGCCTACTGGTCCGCCCGCGTCCTCAAATCGGTGGTCGGGCGGGGACGACCGAAGGCATTCCTGACCGACATCCGGCTCCACGACATCGTCACCGGGCAGTTCGGGTACCCGTCCGGGCACATGGCGGTGGCGACCGCGCTCGGCATGGTGCTCGCCCCGGCCGTACCCCACCGGGTGCGCTGGCTGGTCTGGGTCGCGGTGGCCGCGGTCGGGACCGCGCGGATCTACGTCGGCGCGCACCTGCCGGTCGACGTGGTGGGCGGTTTCCTGGTCGGCTGGTTCGCCGCCGGCCTCACCCGGTTGATCGTCGGCGACGTGGGCCCGGGGGACTCGGCCAGGCGGCTCCGCCAGGTGCTGCTCGGCCGGGGCATCGAGGTGGTCGACCTGGCACCCGTCCAGGGTGACGCTCGCGGCTCCCGGCCCTGGCAGGCCACCACCGCGGACGGCAGACTCCTCTTCGTCAAGGTCACCGGCGGCCGCCAGCGGGACGCGGACTGGCTCTACAAGCTCTATCGCCGGGTTCACTACCGCGGCATCGTCGATGAGCCGCCGTACGTCACCGCGAAGCAGAAGAGCGAGCACGAGGCGTACCTCATGCTGCTCGCCGAGCGGGCCGGGGTGCGTACGCCGACGTTGCTCACGACCGCCACCGACGAGGCCGGCGATGCGCTGCTGGTCCAGGAGTTCGTGCCCGGGCGACCGCTGGACGCGGCGGAGCTGGACCGGGACACGCTCGACGACGTCTGCCGTCAGGTGGCCCGGCTGCACCGGGCCGGCCTGGCTCACCGTGACCTGCGGGCGGCCAACGTGCTGGTCGGTGACTCCTCGGCCTGGCTGGTCGACCTGAGCTTCGGCACCGACGACGCCTCCGCCGACCAGCGGGCCCGGGACCTGGTGGAGCTGCTGGTCACCCTGGCCGCCCTGGCGGGCGTACGACCGGCCGTCGAAGCTGCCACCGGGGAGCTCGGCGTCGAAGCGGTCGCGGACAGCCTGCCGTGGCTGCAACCGGCGCTGTTGTCCCGAGCCGGCCGTCGCCTGGCCGACGGCAGGCCGGGCCTGCTCGACGACCTGCGCGACGAGATCAATCGCCGCTGCCCGGAACGCCGGGGGCGGCTGGCGCGGGTCGTCCGGATCACCCGCCGGGATGTCTTCCTGCTGATCATGCTCGGCCTGCTGGTGCACTTCCTGCTGCCGCAGATCGGTCAGGTGCGGGCCGCGCTGCACGCCGTGCTGCACGCCGATCGGCTGGCGGTGACCGGCACCCTGCTGGCCTCGGCCGCCACCTACCTGCTGAGCGCAATGGCGCTGCGCCTCGCGGCCGCGAACCGGGTGCCGCTTGGCCGCACGGTCGCCGTCGAGGTGGCGGCGTCGTTCGTCAACCGGCTCGCCCCGGGCGCCCTCGGCGGCGCCGCCCTGAGCATCCGCTACCTGCGCCAGCAGGGCCTGCCGGTGCCGGCGGCGGCCACCACGGTCGCCGTGGACCGGGTCGCGGGCGTCCTCTCGGTCGGCCTGCTGCTGCCCGTCCTGCTGCCGTTCGCTCGCGGGGCGCGGCGGCACCTGGTCGGCGCCACCAGCGGACGGGGCCTGGCCGTGCTGCTGACGGTGCTGGCCGTGCTGCTGCTCGCCGCCGCCGCGTTCGCCGTACCCCGGCTGCGCGCCCGAGTCCGCGCGGGCCGCCGCCAGGCGGTGGACGCCATACGCTCGCTGGTCCGAAGCGGCCGGATCACCCGGCTGCTGGCGGTGAGCGTGTCGCTGACCCTCGCCTACGGCGCGGCCCTGTACCTCGCCCTGCTCGCCGTCGGCCTGCCGGCCTCGGTGTCCCTGATCGCCCCGGTCGTGCTCGTCTGCGTCGTCGGGGAGGGAGTGTCCACCGCCGCCCCGACCCCGGGTGGGCTCGGGGCGACCGAGGCGGCCCTGGTGTCCGGACTGCTGCTCTACGGCATCCCCACGGAGACTGCGGTCGCCGGGGTACTGGTCTACCGGCTGGCCACCTTCTGGCTGCCGGTACTGCCCGGTTACGTGGCGCTGCGGATGCTGGTCCGGCGACACGCCGTCTGAGGACGGAACGGGGCCGGCGTGGATGCGCCGACGCGGGGTATGCGCCGCGGCATGGAGTCCCCGGGCCGGATCGTGGTGGTCTCCGCGGACGTCGGTGCCGGTCACGACACGGCGGCGGCCGAGTTGACGCGCCGACTGCGGGGCAGGGGTTTCGTCGTGGACCGGTTGAACCTCCTCGACGTGCTGCCGCGGCCGGTGCACTGGGCCTTCAAGGAGGCGTACCGGGGGGTCCTGCGATGGTTGCCCTGGGGATACGAGGCGCTGTTCGCCCTTACCAGTCGGTCCCGGTTGTCCGTGTCGATGCTCCGGGCGCTGCTGCGTCCGGTGCGGGGCCGGATGCGGCGGGCGATACCGCGGGACGCCCGGGCGGTGGTGACCACCTATCCCTTCGCGAACCAGCTCCTGGGACCGCTGCGCCGGCAGGGGCGGCTGGCCGTTCCGGTGATCACGTACGTCACCGACTTCGTGGTCCATCCCACCTGGCTGTCGCCCGGGGTGGACGTCTACTGCACGGTACGGCACGCCGAGGTGCAACCGTCGGGCGCCGCCGACGGGCTCGACGTCACGGTGGTGCAACCGCTGGTGTCCCACGCCTTCTCCGCTGCCTCGGCCGTCAACCACCGGCATGCCCGGCAACGGTTCGGCCTCCCGCCGCACGGCCGGCTGGCCCTCATCGTGGCCGGTGCCTGGGGCACCGGGGACGTGGAGAACACCGTGGCGGAGGTCAGCGCCACCGGCCGGGTACGCCCGGTGGTGGTCTGCGGCCGCAACGAAGCGCTGTACCACCGGCTGCGGGGCAACGTCGACCACGTGTTCGGCTGGGTGGACGACATGCCGACGCTGATGCGGGCCGTCGACGTGGTGGTGGAGAACGCCGGCGGGCTGACCTGCCACGAGGCGCTCGCCTGCGGCGTGCCCGTGGTGACGTACCGGCCGATCCCCGGGCACGGACGGGCGAACGCGTCGATCCTCGCCCGGACCGGCCTGACCCACTGGGTTCCGGACGCCGCGCGGTTGCGGCCGGCGCTGGACGACCTGGCGACCGGGGATACCCGGCCACCCCGTACCGGCGGGGCGTCCCGGGTTGATCCGGCCGGTCTGGTCGCCGAGGCCGCCAGTGGACCGGTGAGCGCCGGGGACGACGACACGGGGCGGTGGCCCCTGGTCGACTCGCTCGGCGACGCGATAGCCGTGGTCGCCGCGCTGCTCCAGGCGTCCGGTGGCCCGTGGACCGGGGGCCGGTGATCCGCGCCCGACGCGCCGGGCTGGTGGCCGGTGCCCTGGCGCTCTCCGCGCTCCACCTCGCGCCGGCGCTCACCGCCCTGCCGCCCGTGCGGCGGCGGTTCTTTCCGGGGCTCCACGGCGCGGGTCCGGTGGACCGGGTCGCGCTGACCTTCGACGACGGTCCCGATCCGGAGTCGACTCCGCGTGTCCTGGAGGTGCTCGCCCAGCAGCGGGTCCACGCCACGTTCTTCCTGCTGGGCGCCATGCTCCAGCGGACGCCCGCCCTCGGCCGGGAGATCGTGGCCGCGGGCCACGAGGTCGCGCTGCACGGCTGGGAGCACCACAATCTGCTCCTGCGCGGGCCGGTGGCCACCGGGCGGGACCTGGCTCGGGCCCGGGCGCTGATCGCCACCGTCACCGGCCGCACGCCCCGGTTCTTCCGCCCGCCGTACGGGGTGCTGACGGGCCCCGCCCTGCTGGCCGCGCGGCGGCTCGACCTGGAGCCGGTGCTCTGGAGCTGCTGGGGACGCGACTGGACCGGGTCGGCCACCGCGGAATCGGTCTTCGACACCGTACGCGCCGACCTCACCGGCGGTGGCACCATCCTTCTGCACGACTCGTCCTGCACCGCCACGCCGGGTGCCTGGCGGGCGGGCCTGGCCGCGCTGCCCCGGCTGGTCGACGAGTGCCGGCGTCAAGGTTGGACGGTGGGTCGGCTCGCCGAGCACCGGGACCGTGCGCGGTGACCCTCGCGGTGGCGGCCACGCTCACCTCGACCTCCTGCTACGCCCCGTCGACGGCGCTGCACCAGCGGGCGGCGACGCAGCACCCCGGCTGCCGAACGCTGAACCCGCGCGGGGGCACCGGCAATGGGGGCGGCACGTGTCACCACGGCCGCCCTCGTCGTCGTCAGGGCCGCGGCTCGCCCGCCGCGCGGGCCCGGTCCGCGTCGGCGTCGGC